>NZ_WXEY01000036.1 GCF_009877425.1 Heliomicrobium undosum
TTCAACAGTGTTCATGCGATGTTTCCCGACGACACGGAAAAAGGAGTTGGTCTGACAATGAAACAACGCATTTTCCCTCGTCGAGAACCTAGCTCGATTGAAAAGGCCCTGCTTCGCCGGGTCGAAAAAGACGTCAAACAACTACTTTTCGGCTGGTTGGAAAAACGCCAGGAAGAACAGATCGCGGGCTCGCTCCGCATGTTGGGACAGTATTACACCCATGAGCGGCAAAGAAACCGCCTGCCAGGGTGATGAAAGGCGCTAACCGCCGGCAATTCGTGATCCCAGGGCACAGTCAGTGCCGCCAGCCGCCGGCGCTGGTCTTCCGAAAGGGCCACCCTTTTGACTTATTCATTAGTAAAGGGCCTTCCTATGATGATTGCCGGTTTCTCCTATATGAATTATTGAGAGCCCATCCCGAATCGCTTGAAGGGATTCCCTGCAAAACGTCGAAAAAATCATAAATATTACTTCTACGTTGGCGGGCTTCGATTTTTACTTGCATAACGCTAAAAAGGATAACGCTAAAAAAATTATTGACTGCTTCTTCCCATTCCGAAACGTTCGCAGAGGAGAAGGATGAAATGGATGCGCATCGGCAGCACAGCAGAAGCAATCAACGATCCTTATCCTTAATCAGGAACATCCTATTAAGGATTTTTTTGATCTCTTTATGCATCGTCGCAGTCATCTCCTTCGCCTCCTATGCCAACGTCTTTTCGACGCAGACAGAAAAACGATTGAATGAACTCAAGACAGACGTGGCGGAGAGGGTGAGAACAGACAGCGAGATCTTCAGGTTGGCAGAGGACAACCTGAAGGTTTTCGAAAAAGAGTTCATGCAACTGTACCTTTCCGATGCGAAGGTGACGAAGGAAGAGTTCTGGTCCTGCTACTTTGTGGACGCCCAGGGCGCCACCCGGATGAAGCGGGAATACTTTGATGGCCTCTACGGAAAAGACGGGAATTACATATACGGCATGTCCAGTTTCATCGGCAACAACCAAAGGGTGGATGATCCCGATTTTCAACGGCGCCTGGTGCTGGCGAACCGCGTGCTGACCCGCTTGGGGCCGGCGTGGGTAAACCGGTTCGCCAATGTGCACGTGGCCTTTCCCGAAAACGCCATTACGCTCTTCTACCCGGAAGAACCCTGGGGCTTGAATGCCCGGGCCGACCTGCCCATGAACGAACTCGGCGTCATCGGCGCTGTGAGCAAGCAGAAAAATCCGGAGCGGAGATCGATCTGGTCAGGACTGTATTTCGATGAGACGGCGAAAAAATGGATGATCACTTATATGGATCCCGTCGACTACGACGGACGCCACCTGATCACCCCGGGTCATGATCTCTATCTGACCGATCTGATGGAACGCCTGGTGGAAAGCTCCAATGACGGCACCTATAACTTCATCATCCGCAAAGACGGCTATCTTGTGGCGCACCCGAGCAATCCCAGCGATGCGCAGAAGTGGGTCGGACAACTGTCTCTCGATAAAATCGATATCCCTTCCGTCAAAGAGGCCTACCAACGGATTAGGGAAGAAATCAAAGACGAAACAGCGGAAGTCCGGATCATTCAGAATAAAACCCATGACAGTTACCTGGCTGTCGGGATGATCCGAGGACCGGAATGGTATTTCGTGCGGGTCCTGCCGGTGGCCAAGATCCGCGACGCCGCCCATCAGGAAGCGAGAAGGGTCTTCGTCGAAGGGATGACGGTGCTCTTCGCCGTTCTCCTTGTCGTCTATTCGGTGATGCGCTACCAGGCGGAAAAGCCCTTGCAACAATTGACCCACGCGGCCGAGGTGATCGGCAGCGGCGAATACGGGGAAGTGGCGGAAGGGCGGATCCCGCTGCCCGTTCAATTGAACAATGAGATCGGCCTGCTATCCACGCGCTTTGTGGAGATGGCCGGCAGCGTCAAAGACGCCAAGGAAAATCTGGAACGGATCGTGGAAGAAAGGACACAGGCACTGGAAAAGGCGAACGCCGACCTGATGGAAATGAGCCTCCTCGACGGGCTGACAGGCATCCACAATCGCCGATCCTTCGATCGCAGCCTGGCCCACATATTCTCTGACGCCAAGCAGGGATTGGGCACCTTTTCGGTCATGATGCTCGATATCGATTATTTTAAAAGCTATAACGACACCTATGGTCATGCCGAAGGGGATGGGGCGCTCAAGGCCATCGCCGCTGCGATCAAGGGGACTATCCGAGAAGAGGACCGTTGTTTCCGCTACGGCGGGGAAGAGTTCGTGGTGATTTTCAACGACGCCAACGCAACGGCAGCGGAAGGGATCGCTGAGCGGATCATCCAGTCGGTCCATCGCTTAGGCATCGCCCACAGCGAGAGCCCCTACGGCATCATCACCGTCAGCGGGGGCATCGCCGAGTACGACGACGCCTACGCCAAACCGGAAGAGATCGTCAAAGCGGCCGATCAGAAGCTTTATATCGCTAAGAATAAGGGGCGAAATCGGATCGCCCTTTGACCGGATCGACATTTAAACGGCCATCCATTAAGCGGATTATCGTTTGCCATCGATAGGAAATCCCGAAAGAGAAATCCCCCCTGTGACAGACTGAACGCTGCCATAGGGGGGATTGTTCTTACACCGCCTGCGGAAGACCGCCTTCACGGAACTGGCTGTGATAAAGTTCAGCATAAAAACCGCCTTTGGCAAGCAAATCGGCATGGTTCCCCTGTTCGATGACCCGTCCGTGGTCCATGACCAGGATCAGATCGGCCTCCCGGATGGTCGACAGCCGGTGGGCGATGACGAAGCTGGTCCGGCCCTGCATCAACTTACCCATCGCCTTTTGAATCAGCGCCTCTGTGCGCGTGTCAACGCTGCTGGTGGCCTCGTCGAGGATCAGGATGGCTGGGTCGGCCAGGAGGGCGCGGGCGATGGTCAGCAACTGCTTTTGCCCTTGCGAGATGTTGGAGGCTTCCTCATCGAGCACAGTGGCGTAGCCGTCAGGCAGGGTGCGGATGAAGCGATCGGCGTTCGCCGCCTTGGCGGCGTGGACGATCTCCTCCTCCGTGGCCCCTTCACGTCCGTAGGCGATATTCTCCCTGATCGTGCCATGAAACAGCCAGGTGTCTTGGAGGACCATGCCGAAGCAGCGCCGCAGGTCGCTTCTACGGAGATGACGGATATCAACGCCGTCGATGGTGATGCGCCCACCGTCGACCTCATAAAAACGCATCAGCAGGTTGATCAACGTCGTCTTGCCGGCGCCGGTCGGTCCGACGATGGCGACTGTCTGCCCCGCCTTGACGAGGATAGACATATCCTCGATAAGCGGTTCGTCCGATTTGTAGCGGAAAGAGACCGCTTCAAAGGCGACGTCCCCCAGGGGGCGGAAGGCTGAAACTGCAGCCATATCCGTTTCTGCATCGGGAACCTCTTCCACCTCATCGAGCAGTTCGAAGACCCGCTCGGCCGAGGCGATGGTGGACTGGATCACGTTGGCGATATTGGCTGTCTGGGTGATGGGGTGGGCGAACTGCCGGGCGTACTGGATGAAGGCCTGCACATCGCCGATCTCAATGGCCCTTTTTGTGACCATCACGCCGCCGACGACACAGACGAGGACATAGCCGATGTTGTTGATGAACATCATCAGCGGCATGATGATGCCGGAGATGAACTGAGCCCGCCAGCCGGCCCCATAAAGCTGTTCATTGACAGCGTTGAACTTGGCGATCGAAGACGCCTCCTGGCCGTAGGCTTTGACAACAGGATGGGCCGTGTACATCTCTTCGATATGGCTATTCAGTTCTCCCAGCGTCTTTTGCTGGTTGATGAAATGGGACTGGGAGCGGGAGGCGATGCCTTTGATCACGAAGGCGCTCAGGGGCAGGGTGACGAGGAGGATCAAGGTCATCCAGGGGCTGATGACCAGCATCATGACGATGACGCCGACGATCGTCACCACGTTCGTGATCAGTTGGGTCAGGCTCTGGCTCAAGGTGTTGCTGATGTTGTCCACGTCGTTGACGGCCCGGCTCAGCGTCTCGCCGTGCGGGTTGCTGTCAAAATAACGCAGCGGCAGGCGAGACAGTTTTTCGTTCACATCCTGCCGCAGCGCAAAGACCGTCTTTTGGGCCACGCCGGCCATGACATACTGCTGCACATACCCGAAAAGGGCGCTGAATCCGTAAAGCCCCGCCAGGACGATCAGGATGTTGGCGATATAGGGAAAGTCGATGGCGGCGTCCGGCGACCCCTGATACCTCATCATCAGCCCTTCAAAGAGCCGTGTCGTGGCGTTGCCCAGCAGTTTCGGGCTGACGATGGAGAAGACGGTGCTGAGCAGGGCCGTGACGAGAACGGTGAAGAGGGAGAGCCGGTGCGGGCGCAGGTAGGCCGCTAAACGGCGGAGCGTGCCTTTGACATTCTTCGCTTTTTGCGCCGGCATTCCCATGGGCGGGCCGCCGCCAGGGCTGAAACCGGCGCGTGGCGCTGTTTTGATGCGGCTTGCCTTACTCATGCGGCGTCCTCCTCCGAGAGTTGAGATGCGACGATCTCGCGGTACACATCACAGCTTTGCATCAACTGCTTGTGGTCGCCAATGCCGGCGATGCGCCCCTGGTCGAGGACGATGATGCGCGTCGCGTCCATGATGGTGGAGACCCGCTGCGCCACGAGCAGCACGATGGCATTGGCGATTTCCGGTTTCAAGGCGGCGCGCAGGTTGGCGTCGGTCTTGTAGTCGAGGGCGGAAAAGCTGTCGTCGAAGAGATAGATGGCCGGCTTTCTCACGAGGGCGCGGGCGATGGAGAGGCGTTGTTTCTGCCCGCCTGACAGGTCGGCGCCGCCCTGGGCGATGGGGGAATCGAGCCCGCCGGCCCGCTCAGCGATGAACTCACCGGCCTGGGCGATCGCCAGGGCACGCAGGATGTCGTCATCAGAGGCGTCGGACTTTCCGCAGCGGATGTTCTCGGCGATGGCGCCGGAAAAGAGCAGCGCCTTTTGCGACACATAGCCGATCTTCGCGCGCAGGTCTTGCTGGGCCATCTGGCGCACATCGACGCCATCCAAGAGAATGCTGCCGCCGTCGATGTCGTATAAGCGGGGGATCAGGCTCAACAGCGTCGACTTGCCTGAGCCGGTGCCGCCGATGATGGCCGTGATCTCGCCGGGCCGGGCGGTGAAGGAAATATCGGAGAGGACCGGCTGTTCCGCGCCGGGGTAGGAGAAGGTGACGTTGCGGAACTCCAGGGTCTCTACAGCGGGGCTTGTCAGGGGAGGATTCGTTCCGTCAATCGTCACAGGATCGACGATCGTCGAAACCGTATCGAGCACCTCGTTGATACGCGCGGCCGAGGCGGAGGCCCGGGGAATCATGACAAAAAGAAAGGCCGCCATCATCAACGAAAACAGGATCTGCATGCCATATTGGATAAAAGCCATCAGGTCGCCCACCTGCAAATGCCCGCTCTCGATGCGCAGGCTGCCGAACCAGACGATAGCGATGATGGAGAAGTTCAAGAGCAGCATCATGATCGGCATCAGCGCGGCCATGATGCGGTTCACCCGGATCGCCGTGTTCGTCAGGTCGTCGTTGGCCTCATGAAAGCGCGCCTTCTGATGGTCGACACGGTCGAAGGAGCGGATCACGCGGATCCCCATCAGGCTTTCCCGGAGGACCTGGTTTAACTTGTCGAGCTTCACCTGGATGGCCTTGAAGAGGGGCATTCCCTTGCGCGCCATGATGAAGATGATCGCCGCCAGGATGGGGACGACGGCGGCGAAAACGAGGGACAGGCGGGCGTCGCGGGACACGGCCATGATGATGCCGCCGGCGCACATCAAGGGGGCGCTGATCATCATGCGCATCGTCACTGTCAACACCTGCTGCAGTTGATTGATGTCGTTCGTCGTCCGGGTGATCAGCGAGGCGGCGCCGAAGCGGTTGAACTCCTGGAGGGAAAAGCGCTCCACATGGGTGAACAGGCCGCTCCGGAGATCGCGGCTAAAGCCAGAGGACGCTTTGGCAGACAAATAGCTCGCCCCAATCGAACAGATCCCCCCGACGGCAGCCACGATCAGCATGAGGCCGCCGAGCTTCAGGATGTAGCCGCTGTCTCCGGTCACGATGCCCCAGTTCACGATATCGGCCATCAAGGTCGGCAGATACAACTCAGACAGGGCTTGCAAAAAGAGCAGGACCAGGAGCAGGCTGACAGAAGCGCGGTAGGGATGCAAAAAACGGTATAGCTTTAACATGTGCCATCTTCCTTTGATAGGGTCTGTGATATGGGGGCCTCTTTCGTGGCGAAATAAAAGAACGCCTCGTTCAACAGTTCGGCCAGTTGCTGGCTCTTCGCCTCGCCTAGGTGGTTGACCAACCCGTCAAAGGCGCGCACAAACTCATCGGCTGCCGCTTTGGTCACCTTTTCGCCCTTCTGCGTCAATCCGATGAGCGCCGAACGCCGGTCATCCCGATCGATGGCCCGCTCCACCAGTCCCCTGATCTCCAGGTCCTTGATCAGTTGCGTCACCGTAGGGGGGGTTACCCGCAAAAGCTGGCTGATCTCGGACGCTTTGATGCCGGGAGAACCGGACTTTCGCCCTTTTTTGATGCAAAAGAGGACCTTGATTTCGCTGGGCTTGTATCCGAGGACGCTCCGCTGGTGCCATTCGATCCGCTTAAACTGCATGAAGGCTTGCAGCAGTGTTTGGGCCGTGCCGCTTTCATGAACCATTTCATCACCTCACAGGAGATTTGCCATCTACTGAAAAAATATTTGTTAACCTAACTAATTATATGATTTCTTCAGGAGAGAAGTCAACCGCACAACATTTGGCGCGGAAGGCCGGCGTCGAGCGCGTCGAATGTTCGCCTAGTCTGCCTAACGAATGACCGCCTAACGAATGACTGTGCAGTCTATGACGCGCAGCGGGTTAGCCGAGAAAGGCAAGTTAAGACCGGGACTATTTATGTAGTAATAGAAGGGATTACTAACAAAGTGTCGAAAGAATCTAAAAAAATTTCGACAGCAGGCGCCAAATCAAAGCGTCTATCAACTGTACTAGAGTGTATACGTACGAAAAGGAGAGTGCCTATGTTCAAAAAATCGGCCCTTACAGCATCCGCGCTATGTATGCTGCTGTCGGCGACATCCCCGGCCCTTGCCATCGAGTTCTACCAATCCAAAGAGATCAAGCCTGTCACTTCCACGCCTGTTCAATACCAGTCGACGGAAGTGAAGCCGGTGACATCCCAGCCAGTTCAGCAATACCAGTCAACAGAAGTCAAGCCTGTTGTGTCTCAGCCGTTGACGCCGTCGACACCCCGAGGGATCAGCGTCTTTTTGAATGGAACGCAGTTGACCTTTGAGGATCAAGAGCCGGTCATGCTGAACGAACGGGTCATGGTGCCGATGCGCAAGATCTTCGAGACGATCGGCGCCGCCGTCAAATGGGATGACGCAACGCAATCGGTAATCGCCGTTAAAGGTTCGAAAAAAGTGATCCTGATCGTCGGTTCGCCCACAGCCGTTGTGAACGGGCAAGTCGTCTCCATTGACCCGCCTGCCCAGATCATCAATGGACGGACCCTCGTGCCGCTGCGTTTTGTCATCGAGTCAATGGGCGCAAACGTAAAATGGGACGGTCCCAGCAAAAAGGTGACGATAGCGACGGAAACCGGTGAGGCAAAAGCGAATGGGTCTGTCGATAATCCTGCTGCCGAGCCAGCCGTGTCCAATCAAGCCGGCGAAGACCTGGGCTTCTTCTTTAAGGAATGGAGGTTGAACGTCCAGGGCGGCGCCTACGTCACCCATGAAGCGGACTATGATGTGCTCCATACCAGCGCTGGCACAGGAAAAATCGGCACGCTTGTCATTCGCAGCGACGGCACATACACATGGAACACCTCCTCCGGCGTCATCGAAGGCGCCTGGCAAAAAAGCGGGGAAGGAACAGGCGTCGGCAGTTATCCCATCATCCTGTTGAAGGGAGAACTGGGACGCGATTATAAAGTGGGCAGAGGCGACGGGACCACACAGGGCCGGGAAACCAACATCAGCATCGGCGACTTAAAGGGCCTGCGGTGGACGCGCGGAACGCCGTCAAACTAACAGTCATTGCAAAAACCCCAGATGGAGTCTCCCCTAAAGGGGATCCCTCCAAATGGGGATTTTTTCTTGATTGCAAGCATTTTATCGGCGAGAAAAGGATGTGGCGTGACGTGTTTCTGTATCCGTTTCATGAAAGCGGCAAGGAAAAAGGATTTGGGAAAGAAAGCAGCAAATATCGTGGCCGACGGACTCATCAAGCTGAAAAAACGCTACGATCAACGCCTCCGCTGATCAGGGATAAAAGATCGCCTCATTTGAAATCTCCGGCAACCATGGTAAAATGAGAAACATATGTCCGGCAACCGGATCATATCGTGACAGAATTGAAGCGGAGATGAGCAGCATGTATGAACTCCTGGCCGGTGTTTACGACCGGCTGATGGCCGATGTCAACTACGACGACTGGGTGGACTTCACCGAAGGCGTCTTTTCCCGCTACGGGCTCCAACCGGCCACCGTCCTCGACCTCGCCTGCGGGACCGGCGCCATCACCGAGCGCCTGCTCAAGCGGGGCTACCGCGTCGTCGGCGTTGACCTCTCACCGGACATGCTGGCCGTCTGCGCCGACCGCCATGAGGAAGACCTGGAGCGGGGCCAACTGCTCCTCCTAAACCAGGACATGCGTCGCCTCGAATACCCCCGGCAGGTCGAGGCCATCGTCTGCTTTCTCGACGGCTTAAACTACCTTCCTTCCGTCGAGGATCTAACCCAGACGCTAGGCCGCGTAGCCAAAACGCTCGCGCCGGGCGGCGTGCTGGTGGCCGACTTGCATACAGAACATAAGCTGTCGACGGTGCTTGGTAACGAAACTTTTACCGAAATCCGGGAGGATCTGGCCTACATCTGGTCAAATTACTATTCTCCAGTCACCCGCATGGTGGAGATGGACCTGCTCTTCTTCGTCGCCCGCCCGGACGGCCTCTATGAACGCTTTGAAGAGAGCCACTATCAGGTGTGGTACACCCGCGAGGAGATCGAAAGCGCCGTCGCCGCCGCCGGCCTCACCCTGGAAGGGCTCTACGGCGACCTCTCCGGCAATGCCCCATCGGAGACAAGCGAGCGATTCTACCTGGTGGCCCGGAAAACAGTCGAATAGGCCCGCAGGAAGTCGCGCCATTGACGGATGAAAACATCTGAACCAATAAAACGGTACGGGAAAAGAATGATCTTAAGGAGAATCATCGTTGAGTGAACTGATCAAAGTCATCGAGGTCTTCCTGACCCAAATCGTCACCTATCTCAACTCCTTCGGCTACGCCGGCGTCGTCATCGGCATGGCCATCGAGAGCGCCTGCATCCCCTTGCCGTCGGAGATCATTATGCCCATGGCCGGTTTCATGGCCTATCAGGGCTCAATCACCCTCTTCGGCGCCGCCATGGCCGGCACGGTGGGCAACGTCATCGGCTCCCTGGCCGCCTACTACGCCGGGCGCGCCCTCGGGGAGGAGTTTCTCTTCAAATACTTCGGCTGGCTCATCTCCCGCAAGGAATTCAACATGGCTCAGCGCTGGTTTGACAAGTACGGCGACGCGGCCATCTTCATCAGCCGCCTCCTGCCGGTCATCCGCACCTTCATCTCCCTGCCGGCCGGCATCGCCAAGATGGATGTGAAGAAGTTCACCCTCTATACCTTTATCGGCTCCTTCCCCTGGTGCTACGGCCTCGCCTACATCGGCTACGTCCTTGGCGAGAACTGGCAGTCCATCCGCAAGTACGGCCATGACATCGACATCGTCATCATCGCCGTCATCGGCCTCATCGGCGCTTTTTGGCTCTGGCACAAGTTCAAGGACTACCGGGAGGGCCGGGCGGAACTGAATCGCAAGGACTGAACCGCAAGCGCTGAAACGTCAGGATTCTATCGCGTGGACTGAATTAGGTCTGAAACGTTAGGTCTGAATCGTTAGGACTGCGCGAAAGCGATTCGCGTCGATTAAATTGCATTTGCTACGGGAAATGCTATAATAGGAAACATATGACCCGGATATGACGAAAACGACGAAGAACGGGAGCAGTACACCGCCCACCTTCCTCCAGAGACCTGCCGGCTGGTGCAAGGCAGGGGAGAGGCGGTCGAATCTCGCCCGGGAGTCGCAGGGCCGAAGGGAGAACGCTGGCGCAGCGAAACCGCCAGCGGCGCGCAGTCTGATTGTATGGCCGTCCCAATAGGGCAGCCAGCCGATAGGAAGTCAGCCAGCACCCTCTGTAAGCTCCGCCGGTGGCAGGACCGTTATCCCTGCGCGAGCGGCCGATTTCCGGCACGGACACCCATGCGCGTAGGTTGTTTTTTGACGCAAACCTCCCGCAAGCCAGTCTTCCCAGGCAAAGCGCCTGGAAGGCTGAAAGTATGGCGAAGTCCCCCGGCGCGGCAACTTGGGTGGTAACGCGGAAAGAACCTTTTCGTCCCATGACGGGCGGGAAGGTTTTCTCTTTTTCCAGAGAAATAGGGATTGAAAAAAGAGATCGATATTCTTTTGGGAGGAATCCACACCGATGCAAGAACGCTACGACTACCAGCAGATCGAGCAAAAATGGCAAAAGCACTGGGCAGACACGGACATGTTCCGCCTCCAGCAGGAGGAAGGCCGGCCCAAATACTACTGCCTGGAGATGTTCCCCTACCCCTCGGGAAACCTGCACATGGGCCATGTGCGCGTCTACTCCATCGGCGACGTCGTCGCCCGCTTCAAAACCATGCAAGGCTACAACGTACTGCACCCCATGGGCTGGGACGCCTTCGGCCTGCCCGCCGAAAACGCCGCCATCAAGCATAAGGTGCCCCCGGCAGACTGGACCTGGAGCAACATCGCCAACATGCGCCGCCAGCTCCAGTCCATGGGCATCTCCTATGACTGGGAGCGGGAAGTGGCCACCTGCCACCCCGACTACTACAAATGGACCCAGTGGCTCTTCTTGCAGCTCTACAAGGCCGGCCTGGCCTACAAGAAAAAGGCCAACGTCAACTGGTGCCCCGACTGCGCCACCGTCCTCGCCAACGAGCAGGTCGTCGACGGCCTCTGCGAGCGTTGCGACGCCACCGTCGAGAAAAAAGCCCTGGAGCAGTGGTTTTTCCGCATCACCGACTACGCCCAGCGCCTCCTGGACGATCTGAACAAACTGCCCGGCTGGCCCGACAAGGTCAAGACGATGCAGGAAAACTGGATCGGTCGCTCCGAAGGCGTCGAGGCCGACTTCGCATTGGAAAACCCCGTCGGCGGCGTGGACAAGCTGACCGTCTACACGACCCGCCAGGACACCATCTTCGGCGTCACCTACATGGTGCTGGCGCCGGAGCATCCCGCCGTGGAAGCCTTGGTGAGCGGCAACCCCCGCGAGGCGGAGCTGCGCGCCTTCATCAAAAAAGTCCTCAGCCAGAGCGAGATGGACCGCACGGCGAACGACACGGAAAAAGAGGGCGTCTTCACCGGCCACTACTGCATCAACCCGCTGACCGGCGACAAAGTGGCCGTCTACCTGGCCAACTACGTCCTCGTCGATTACGGCACCGGCGCCGTCATGGGCGTGCCGGCCCACGACCAGCGCGACTTTGAGTTCGCCACCAAATACAACATCCCCATGAAAGTGGTCATCCAGCCCGAGGGCCTGCCCGACCTGGACGTGGAGGAAATGGACCACGCCTATGAAGAGGAAGGCCGCTTGGTCCACTCGGGCGAGTTCGACGGCCTGATCAACACGCAAGCCCTCGACGTCATCGCCGACAAGCTGGAGCGGGAAGGCAAGGGCGTCCGCAAGGTCAAATATCGCCTGCGCGACTGGCTGATCTCGCGCCAGCGCTACTGGGGCGCGCCGATCCCCGTCATCTACTGCGAAAAGTGCGGTGAAGTGGCCGTCCCCGACGAACAGCTCCCGGTCATGCTGCCCACCGACGTGGAGTTCACCCCCTCCGGCGAATCGCCCCTGACCACCCGGCCCGACTTCTACGAGTGCGCCTGCCCGCAGTGCGGCGGCAAAGGCCGGCGCGAGACGGACACGATGGACACCTTCGTCTGCTCCAGTTGGTACTTCCTGCGCTACTGCACGCCGAAGGACAAAGACCACGCCTTCTTACAAGAGGACGTGGACTACTGGATGAACGTGGACCAGTACATCGGCGGCGTCGAACACGCCATCCTGCACCTCATGTACGCCCGCTTCTTCACCAAAGTCCTCTACGACCTGAAACTGGTCAAGGTCGAAGAGCCCTTTGAAAACCTGCTCACCCAGGGCATGGTCCTCATGGGCGGCTCCAAGATGTCCAAATCGAAGGGCAACACGGTCAGCCCCGAAGAGATCATCGCCAAATACGGCGCCGACACGGCCCGCCTCTTCATCCTCTTCGCCGCCCCGCCCGAGCGGGACCTGGAGTGGAGCGATCGCGGCGTCGAAGGCGCCCACCGCTTCCTGCACCGCGTCTGGCGGCTCGTTCACGCTTATAGCGAGCAAATCGCCGGCGTGCCGGGGACGCTGGTGGGGAGCGACCTCTCCAGCCTAAACGGCGACGACCGCGAACTGGTCCGGGTGGCCCACTACACCGTGAAAAAACTGACCGAAGACATCGGCCAGCGCTTCAACTTCAACACGGCCGTCTCGGCGATCATGGAGATGGTCAACCACCTCTACCAGTACAAAGACAAGGTTCCCGCCGAACAGCAGAACATCCCCCTCGTCAAAGACGCCCTGGCCCGCCTCGTCCTCGTCCTGGCCCCCTTTGCCCCACACGTCTGCGAAGAACTGTGGCAGGTCATCGGCGGAGGCGAGTCGGTCTACAAACAGCCCTGGCCCAGCTACGACGAACAAGCCCTCGTCCGGGATGAAGTGGAAGTGGTCGTCCAGATCAACGGCAAGGTCCGTGAGAAGTTGCAAGTGGCCAATGGATTGGATGGGGAAGCGTTGAAGGCGAAGGCGCTGGAGACGGAGAAGGTACAGGCTCTGATCGCGGGGAAGAGTGTGGTTAAGGTGATTACGGTGCCGAATAAATTGGTGAATATTGTGGTAAAGTAAATCGATGTAAGAAAGACCTTTGGAGAAGCCAAAGGTCTTTCTTACCAATCCGTATAATTTTTTTGTGAGAAAAAAGTTTCGGAATCTCTTTTTGGTTGGATGTTAGGGAGGAAATAAGTGGCCTTTCTTAGAATATAGACTAAGTCTATGCATATTGCCTATAATTTCTTTTTCTTGAAAAGTAGGGTATCCAGGATGGAACATCTAAAAACTTACTAAAAAGAATAGTTGCGAGAGAATACAAATAGAAAAATACACCTGTAGTTAAATGTAATTATCCTAAAGGCGCTAATGAAAAATCTAACCAATAAGCATTGGTATAAATATCTAGAAGACTTTGGAAAAATAATAGAAACATCTGTATAAGTAAAACCATTGTTGTTGTTTGTTGGTAACAATAACATTGAAAAGAGTTACTAGAGGTCGTTCTTATGGGGAGTTTTGTATGTTGGATATACCTTGTTTCCAAAAAACGTTCCTGGCTCGATGAGTTATAAAAAATGTGAAAAATGGTTATCGCAATATCCCTGGATGGTTGTTTACTAGCGACATCGTGAGGGGATTCGCTTTCAATATATACCCGTGCGCATCCCCTCAACCGTGGACAGCCAATCCCAGGCGTTCAAAGCGATGAGCAGGGCGGGGAAAACTGCCCAGTATAACGCTATCAGCCGGTTATTCAAGAGATCTATCATGCACGTAAGAGAACCCCGAAATACTTCGAAAAGCCAACCGCCGATGAACTGGGACGGTTGGCTTCGTGTCATTAATGCCACATTCCGACCTTTATTGGGATAGTACGCCAATAACATTAAAAACTAGCCAAGTTTTCGGCTTAAGCCCATAGCATAAAATTGTTGCGTTCTTTGCATTGTTCCCTAGCGGTAACACAAAGCGAGTATTGGATAAAATAGTGGTTATAAAGCCAATATCCATATTTAGCAAGTAATAAAAAATTCATAAATGAAGGAATAGGCTTGACCATCTCCAACGACAAGTGATAAAATTTCCATAAATAAATTTGGAAAATTATCGAATTGGAGGTGCGTTAGAAATTGGTGAGAAAAAATTGGGATAGATTACAATCTGAGCGAATTGAAAGATTAGGTTTTAAGAGAGATGGTCAATATACTTTAAAACATAAAGAAGATAACAAAGATAAATCAACAGTTAGACGGTATGAACCAATAAGCATTAGTCAAAGAAACTTATTAATAAATAGCGAGGTTACTAAAGACCTTCCTTGGTTGTTTGAATTACTTAAATATAACAAATCAATTATTAACGCAAAACTAAATGACTTACCCACGGATCAACGTTCGTTTTTTATTGAAAGAAAACAGTTTCCAGTGGTGCTCGCTGCAGAGCAAGAATGGATTGGAGACCCTTATCCTGTTCAAATATATGATGAGAGAGTATATTCCTGTGAATTATGCGGAACGAAAATACAGAAGTTATACCTTATAAAAAATATTAAGAACAGTAATCAGTTATATGTAGGTTGTGAATGTATCGAAAAATACGTTAGTGGAGCCCTAGCCAGTATGGGAGGAAAGTCCGCAATTATAAAAGCTGATTTAGAGCGTCGAAGATTAAATCGGATGTTGGAACTGGAAGAAAACATACCGGGTTTACAGGAAATGCTAAACTGGACACCCAAAGATTATAGAATAATACCCCCAAAAAAAATGCATATAGATTTTAATAAGATCCAAAGCGATGGCGTTTCATTGGTAAATCAATACGTAAAGAAAAAGTCAGACCGTGATCAAATAATAAAGTTGCTAAAAGAATGGTTTTTTAATGCTGAGGAACAAAGGAACAAAATCGAACTTTACATACTGCAGTGGGAGAATCACCCTTTGGCGGCTACAAAGGAAATAATTAAATGGTTAAAGGAACATTTGAAAGAACGTGATTCTAAAGAAATAATTGATATTATAGAGAAAAATGGGTGTATTACTACAAGTACAATAGAACATATTCTTGAACATAATTTTCTGGAAAAAGTATCAATGCCAATAATTAGACAAGCCTTAGACAATACTGGATTTTTAATTGAACCGAACCATGAGCTTCGAATGTTTAATATTATTGACAAAACTAACCGTGAGTTATTTCTTTCGCTACAGATGTCTCTGTTAATTAATTTTTTTCGCAATCAAATATCAAAACAAAGAGTAGAGACTATATATGCGGAACAAATAATTGCTATATTGCAAAAACATGGTGTTATAGTAGAGGACATGTCAATACAGAAATTTCTAGAGCATTTTTCTTATTACCTAAACGTATTTGGTTACAAGGTTTCATTTTGGAATAAAGCCTATAATGAAGCGTTTATATGGAATAATAAAGAAAGGCGCTTTTGGAAGGTTGAATTAAGAAAGTTGCTAAAAGGAACTAAAACTTTATACTTTTATAGAGATAGGGAAGATATCAAGGTTTTAGCTAGCTGGGTTGAAGGTATGAGTACATTACAAAGGTTAGAACGAGTCGAACTTCTAAACTATCTAAAAGAAAAGTCTAGTTATATTAATAATTGGTTCAATTCACTAATGAGGTTTTCAGTCGAAAAAGATAAATTCAAGAATGCACTAAACGAAATAATAAATGTTGATGTTGTTACATATGTCGATTATGATTTAGAAGCAATGGAGAAAAACAGAGGAGTAATTTTATAAATCATTTGAAAAACCTATTGTTTCCAAAAAGCATCTTTGTCAAATTGATTACCCATTGTTAGGAACCGTGTACAAAACTGGACACTATAACGCAGCACTGTATCCGTCAGAGAAGGCATTCGTCAGAGCATAGCCAACCAGCAAAAAGAGTTTATCGGCGCCTTTTTGCGGCAACGATACGGAAGGATTGCGCTACGGCGCCATTGGCACGGCGGAGAAATACTTTCTCCAGTGGAAAGAAGATGTGCACGATAACAGCCGTTTGTCCCTCGATAAAGACCTCCTCAAGATGTGCAACAAACGACGCCTGTTGGAACTGATCTTTGATTATGTGCTCTTTGACGGCGGCATCAAAAAATTGCCGCCGTTCATCAATATTTCGGCATCAAAGCGGCCCAGACGCATGTCCAACGGCGCGAAGGCGGCATCATCTGGCATACCCAGGGAAGCGGCAAAAGCATCGTCATGGTGCTCCTCGCCAAGTGGATCTTGGAGAACAACCCCCAAGCACGTGTGGCGATCATTACGGACCGCGACGAACTTGACAAGCAGATCGCTAGGGTCTTCAAGGATGCCGGGGAAGCGATGAGCCGCGCCGTCAGCGGGCGCGATTTGATGAAACAACTGGCCCAGGCCACGCCACGCCTGCTTTGCTCGCTAGTCCATAAGTTCGGCAAAAAAGACGTGGAGAATTTTGACGCCTTCAACAAGGAACTGGAGAGCCAGCCCTGCCAGGCCGCCGGTGAGCTTTTTGTCTTTGTCGATGAGTGTCACCACACCCAAAGCGGCAAATTGCATCGCATGATGAAGGCCATGCTGCCCAATGCCGTATTTATCGGTTTTACCGGAACGCCGCTGCTCAAAAAAGACAAGCAGACGAGCCTGGAGGTCTTCGGTAAGTATGTCCACACCTACAAGTTCAACGAAGCTGTGGAAGATGAAGTGGTGCTGTAGGTGGTAATGTAAAAGGGACAAAAACAGGAAAGCCATTGGGACAAATACGGGAATAGCAGGAAGATCACCATGCTGTGTTAAGTGGACAACTGGCCGCCACAACAAGTGCAGACCCACAGGAGAACGAGAAGTACCAGTGAAGTTGCCCAAAAAATCGTGGGGACCGTTCCGCCCCTACGGCCTAAGGGCCTCCGGGCCGGCTTTTCCCGGAGGCCCTCCTCAACCCAGTTGTACAGGCAACAATTAATCCTATGGACGAACATACGTTTGTGACATCCCATTCCCGAAATTGTGACATTACATTCCCGTTTTTGTTCCTAACGCGTTCCTGTTTTTGTCCTTTGCACGTTCCCATATTTGTCCCGATAACGTTCCCGTTTTTGTCCCATTTTGTATTGACACCGACAGGTGCTCGATCTTGTCTATGAAGCCCGCGATATTGACCAGCGGCTATCGTCGCCTCACCGGATTAATGCCTGGTTTGACAGCAAGACGAAAGGCTTGAACGACTTTCAAAAAGCGGAGTTGCGCAAGAAATGGGGCACCATGCAAAAGGTGCTCAGTTCCCGCTCCCGCATGGACCAAGTGGTCAACGATATCCTCCTGGACTTTAACGTCAAGCCGCGCCTCAACTCCGCGACGGGCAACGCCATTTTGGTGGCCTCCAGCATTTATGAGGCTTGCCGTTACTACAAGTTGTTCCAACAGACCGAGTTTGAAAACGGTGAGCCAGGTGTGTTTGGCAAGACAAAAATGCAGAGATCGGCAACCGATTTTTGCAGGGGCACTATGCCAACATCTACGCTAGTTTTTCTTAGTGCTTAGGGCATGCCGTAGGCGGTAACTCTCACCAGCAAAGGTCAGAATGTGGGCATGATGGACCAGCCTATCGACCAAAGCCGCTGTTAGACGAGTAT
>NZ_WXEY01000037.1 GCF_009877425.1 Heliomicrobium undosum
TCAGGCAGGTTATCCACGCGTTACTCACCCGTCCGCCACTAAGAGCTTCCATCGAAACTTCAGCTCTCCGTTCGACTTGCATGTGTTAGGCATGCCGCCAGCGTTCGTCCTGAGCCAGGATCAAACTCTCCACAAAAATTTGTAGACAAGCTTGAGTCAAGCTCTCATTTGACAATCTTTTCGAGCAACCGTCGTTTCCGAGAATCGCTCTTCTGCTGCATCCTCTGCCGACTTGCGCCGTCATCGGACAACAGCGGAATTGATTGGTTCGCACGCTTTTGATTCGCAACTGTTCGATTTTCAAGGATCAGAAAAGAAAATGGCGGAGTGGGTGGGATTTGAACCCACGCTGGCCTTACGACCACTAACGATTTAGCAAACCGTCCTCTTCAGCCGCTTGAGTACCACTCCAGATAAAGATGGCGGAGCAGACGGGATTCGAACCCGCGATCTCCAGCGTGACAGGCTGGCATGTTAGGCCTCTACACCACTGCTCCCCGAGCCGCTGGCTTAACACCAGCGCGGATTTATAATATAACAAGAAACACGAATTTTGTCAAAGGGTATTTTTAACCAACTTGTCTAATAAAGAGCGTGACAAGCTAACCTGGGAAATGTGATAATAAGTATAAGTAATTTTTCCAGGAGGGGATTTTTTTGAGAAAGATCCTATTGGCGTTGATCGGACTCTCGATGTTTGCCGGGTTGCTGGCAGGTTGCGGCGGCGGCCAACAGACATCGGCTGCCCCCGGCGTGAGCGCGCCGCAACAAACAAAGGCGGCGCAACAAGCGGAAGAAAAAGCTCCAGCGGCAACCAATGATGTGAAATCTCTCTTGGCCAAAACCAAAGACATCAAAACGCTTTCCTTTACAATGGTCACTCTCGTCGATGGCAAGGAGATCGGCAAGGCGAAGATGTGGCAGAAAGAGCCCAAATTCAAGATGGAATTCACCGATGGCGCTGAAAAAGGGATCATGCTAATGGATCAAGCCCAAAAAGTCGCCTATATGTACCTGCCCTCCGAAAACATGGCCATGAAGATAGATATGACCCAGGCAGAAAGCAAAGCCAAAAAGTCGCCTCTTGAATATGACGATGAACTGACCGATGATTCAAAATATAAGGTGTTGGGCGACGAGACAATTCGCGGAGAAGACTGCAAGGTCATCGAAGTCCAGGAGAAGGACGGAACTGCCAAGCTCTGGCTTAGTAAAAAGAGCGGTCTCCCCTTGCGCGCCGAAGCCAAAAGCGCTACCGAAACCAGTACTGTCGATTTTTTGGATTATAAGACCGATAATATCGCTGACAGCGAATTTGAACTCCCCTCCGGCGTGCAGGTCATGGACATGAACCAGATTACAGCCGGCATGCCAAAAGGACAATAACGGAATAACCCGGGAGATTGTGGGCAACCTGTTCCAATAACACCCCTGCCCTCCCATCCAGCCATCGACGGAGGGAAAGGGGGAAGGAAGCGTGGTATTGGAATGCCCATACGCTCCGGCCTATTCCTCAAGGAATGGCGCTGGCTGGCCTTTTGGCTGATCGCCGGCGCCATTGTCCGTCTGGCGCCGATCATCCTAGACGGTTCCCGCCTGTGGTTGGAAAGCGACGATGAGGCCTACTTTCGCAGCGCAGCCATGCTGGTGGAGACAGGCACCTTCAGTTACTCCGCTCACAATCTGCCGACAGTCTTCATCATGCCCCTTTACCCGGCTCTGTTGGCAGCCGTCGTCAGTCTGTTCGGAAATGGAGAATGGGGGGCGCTGGCTTCTCGCCTGAGCGGGGTTATATTGTCGTTGGCCACCATCACGCTGTTGCATCACATGGTCTCTCAGCAGTTTGATCGGAAAACGGCCGTCTTCACAGCGGCCATCTGGGCGATCTACCCGCCGGCTATCCTGGTGAGCGGTTTGCTTTTGACAGAGACCCTCTACACCTTCCTCACGGTCTTGTTTTTTTATTCCTTACAGATGGCGTCGACAGGGGTGTCTACACAACAACGCTTCCGCTGGGAACTGCTGAGCGGCTTTACCCTCGGCTTCATGACACTGACGCGTCCCGTATCGGCGCTGCTCCCCTTCGTCGCCGCCGCCGCCCTATCGTTTAGCCATGGCTGGAGAAAAGGCCTCCGCTACGGCGCTTCCGCTTTGATCATCGTGGGTCTCGTCATGACCCCGTGGATCGTCCGCAATTACATCCATTTCGACCGTGTCATCCCCCTGACCCTCGCCTCGGGAAATCCCTTTTTGACGGGCACCTACTATGACGTGAACATCTGGGTGAACGGTCGTGATCCGGAGTTTCCCGATTGGCCTCTCGGCTGGAAAAGAGTACCCGGCGACGAAATCGCCACAGACGAAATCCTGATGAATACAGGAATCGAACGGCTCCTGTCCCTCTGGGGGCAGGAGCCGGAAAAAGTGCTGCACTGGTATACAGTCGGCAAGTTGAAATACATGTGGTGGGATCATCTGTCCATGTGGAAGAGCATCGAACTGCCCTATCTGCCGATTGAACCCAGCCTTGTCCTTCACCGCCTCCTGCTGCTGCTGGCGGCGGGTGGCTTGATGATCGCGCTACGACAAAAAAGAGCGGAAGCCCTGTTGTTCATCTTCGCCGCGCTGTACTTTACAGCTATTCATCTGGTCTACACACCGCTCCCGCGCTATGTCTTTCCCCTTCTCCCGCTCCTCTTTTCCCTTAGCGCCTACTTTCTGGAGCGCTCCCTGGAGACAGTGTCCGAATTCCTGATCCGCCTACGGCGCCGGCCCCCGACGCCGACGTAAAACGGCTTTACCGCAGAAAGGCTGAGTTTTTCAAAAGACTCACATCAAAAACGAGGCGACCAGCGCCGCCACTGCCGCCCCAAAACCGGAACTGATGAAATTCACCATATCGTTGTCCATAAAGGGCAGGCCGCGGCTGAACCGGTTTTTGGCCCCGCTCCGGCTCACTTTCTTTTCCGTGTCCTTCCCTGTTTCAGCGTTGACATACATGGCCTGTACAGTCGCTCCGAGCAGGCTGTCAAAGAGCGATCCGCCCAAACCGCCAGCGACAGCGGCGGGAAGGAGCCATAGATAGCCCGCGAGGTTCACCGCGCCGCTCAGTATGACATCCTGGATGCCCACAAGGATCCACACGGTAAGGCCAATGAGCAATCCGCCCATCATGGTGGCAAAAGTGCCTACCGCCGTGATGCCGCCGCTCGTTCCCGGCGGAACCAATCTGCCGGTGGTGATCAGTCGCGGCGGCCGCCGGCTCAACACACCGATCTCGGTGGCCCAGGTGTCGGCGTTGACGGTGGCCATCGTTCCTACAAAGGCGGCGAAGAAGGCCGGTTCAGAAGGAAAGAGAAAGTGCAGCACCGCCAGCACAGCCCCGAAGCCGCCATTGGCCAGGGCCTGTCCAAAATCGCGGCGGCTTCCCTTATCAAACTTTTCTTCGGCCACGGCGCTTTTTTGCGCCTCTTTGTACTTGGAAAGGGCCGACCCGTAGACGAAAAAGGCGATCAGGGTGAGCCCCCATACCCAGCCGCCAAATCCGAAGATCAACGTGCCGACAATGACAGCCCCTGCCACCCCGCTTCCCGAGAGGGAACGGCGCCGGTAGGCCAGCGCCCCGATGAGCGCGCTAAAGGCCAGTCCGAGCAGGAGCATCGGCAGATCGACGTTCCAAGTCGCCAGCGCCCAGAGGGTCAGCCCCGTGCCGATGGGCACGGTGATGTTGTCCAAACCGCTGAGAGAAACGGCCTCCAGGAAAGTGGCGACTGTGGCAAGCAAAAAAGCGAGGGCCAATGCCCCGGTCCCCTCGATTCCCGTATCCATCCAGAGGAGCGTGAGCAGGATCGAGAGGAAGCTGAAGGTGAACATGGCAGCGCTTCCCTCCAGGCTGCGCCGGTGGTCGCCAACCTTATACACGTGTTTTCCAAAGGCCCGCCCCAACACAGCCGCAAAGGCATCGCCCCAGGTCATGGCCATCGTCGCGGCAACCGCGATGTACACCTTCCCCTGCGGCCAAAACCATAACAGCAGCGCCGTCACCGAAACAATGAAATAGACCGTTCCCGGCGTTCCCCCTGCCAGATCCATCGCCTTGATCAGACGGTACCGGTAACTGAGATAGTTGAAGATGATGAAGGTGCAGGCCGGGATGATCGCCATGTACCAGTGGTCGAAATGGGCGACAGCCCCCACGATCCACATCCCGGCGCCGACATGGACGACCTTGCGGGTGAACTCGGCCGGATAACGACGCCATTTTTGTATCCATGTGGCCAGGAACAGCAGCCCAAGAATATAAGCGTAAGAAATCATCAGTCCGTCGATATCATTTTGACTGATCGGCAATTTCCCTCACCCCGCATGCGCTTAAAAAGCATGTAACAAACCTTCTTTATGGTAACACAGTGCGATTAACCAGTAAATTGAAGCGTAAAAAAAATGAACCTCACAAAAGGAGGGATCCCCCCGTGACCATCCACATCGCCGCCGAGGTCGGAAGAATCGCCGATACGGTGCTGTTGCCCGGCGACCCGCTCCGCGCCCGTTATATCGCTGAACATTTTTTAGAGCAGGTTTCCTGCCACAATGAGATACGAGCCATGTACGGATACACGGGCGCTTACAAAGGCCACCCCATCTCCGTGCAAGGAACCGGCATGGGCATCCCGTCCATCTCTATCTATGCGACGGAGCTGATGCAAACCTACGGCGCCCAAACCTTGATCCGCATCGGCACCTGTGGCGCCATTGACAAAGACTTTCCACTGCGGGAGGTCATTCTGGCCAAGGCCGCCTCAACGGATTCATCGATGAACCGCCACATCTTCGGTCAGGCCGACTACGCCCCCTCCGCTGATTTCATTTTGCTGAAAACCGCCTACGAACAGGGTCGCCAACGGGACCTGCCGATTCGGGTTGGGAGCGTCCTCACATCGGACGCCTTCTATGTGGACAATCCGGATTGGGAGAAGTGGTCTCGTTATGGGGTCATGGCTGTGGAAATGGAGACGGCGGCGCTCTATACGCTGGCCGCAAAATTCCGCCGGCGCGCTCTTGCCCTATTGACCGTCAGCGACCACATCCTTACCGGCGAAAAGCTTACGGCAAAACAAAGGCAGCAAAGCCTCAACGACATGATCGAACTGGCTTTGGAAACAGCGATTGCTTCATGAAAAAACGACCACCGGTCCCACACCGGCGGTCACGTTATTTTTACTCGATTCGGAACCGGCTCACCTGATGGAGTAGCTCATGGGACATCTTGGACAGTTCTTCTGCCGACTCCACAATCGTGCCAATGGCGTCGCTCTGCTCCTCGCCAGCCAGCGCAATCGTTCCCAGCGAATCGGAAATCGTCCGCGACGTATCGACAAGGCGGCTTACATGGCGGTCGTTTTTGTCCACGATCTCCCTGTACGAAGCGGCCATCATCGCCAGGTTATTCTCCATTTCAAGGACCATCTCCGCGATCAAGGCGAAGGTCCGGCTAGCCCCCATCACACGCCCGGTCCCCTGCTCCATCCGGCTGGCGCTTTCCCCGATCGCCTGCACCGCCTTGCGCAGGTTCGATTGCGTCTTGTCGATGAGTTGGGTGATATCTTCTGTCGCCTTGGCCGTCTGCTCCGCCAGTTTCTTGATCTCCCCGGCGACGACGGCGAAGCCTTTCCCCTGTTCACCGGCCCGGGCCGCTTCAATGGCCGCATTGAGAGAGAGCAGGTTCGTTTGACCGGCAATGCCGGAGATCATCTCCAAGATCCTGCCGATTTCCTGGGCGCTCGCTTCCGACTGCGCAATGATAGCGTTCATGCTGCGGTTGAAGCTGTGCAGCCCTTCAATATCGGAAACGACCGTCTCCATCTCCTGCGCCCCTTGCCGGGAGATCTCTGCCGTCTTCCGGGAGAAGGAGACTGTCCGTTCAATCTCCGTAGCCACCGCCTGCATCTCGCGGTAAATCTCCTGAAAGGCTTCGAAAACGTTCTCACTGTGATTCTCCCCGGCGCCGGTGGCCCGGGAAATATCGGTGATGCTCCCCACCACCTGATCCATGCTGCCAAAACACTCCTCAGACCGGTTCAAGCACGTCTCCGAGGCGCGCGCCACTTGCTGGGAGCGGTCCTGAATGGCCTTCACCAGATCGCGCATGTTCTCCGCCATGTGATTGACGTTGGCCGCCAGCCGAGACAGTTCATCATCACCGGTAACCGCCACCTGCTCTGTCAGGTTTCCGCCGGCGATTTCCTTGATTTTCCTCTCGATCCGTTCAATCGGCCGGGTGATCCCGCCGGCGATCCGGAAGGCAACGGCGATGGCTGCCAGCACGATCAGGATCGCCAGCCAGGTGTTTTTCAGCAAAAAGCTGCGCACGACAGCCATGGCAGCCGACTGTTCCTGAACGGAAATCACAGCCCAACGGCTGGAGTATCCAGGCAGTTCCACCGGGGAAAAGGCGGCTACATAACCCTTCCCGCGGCTGTCAGAATAGGCGAACGCATCCGTTTCCCCAGCCAACGCCCGCTCCACTGCCTGCTTAAGCGCTGGCGGAGCGTCGATGGGCCGTTCCTCTACCTTCTGATTGCCGTTGGCGTCAAAGACGGCATTCCCTTGGCTGTCTTTGACCAGCACTTTATAGGTCATCGTCTTGTAGTTATAGGCCTCTGCCAGTTGCTTCCGGTCCGGATGAGCCACGACGACGCCGTCACCATCCAGGATGAAGGCAAACTGCCCCTCTCCCTGATTCATCTGTTCGACAAAGTCCTGCAGCGCCCCCAACTTCAAGTCAGCCCCGAAAACGCCCACCAAATTTCCATCCTGGCGGATGGGCAGGATGACAGATGAAACAGCGACGTTGCCGGTCATTGAAAAGTAGGAGGGCGTGATAAAGGGCTTGTCCGGCTCTTTCATGATTTTTTTAAACCACCAGCGGTTGGAACGATCGCCCAGATTCCCGCTCGATCGGGCTGTCTGCATGCCATCGGTCCCCTGGATGAAAAAGAGTTCAAAATAGGGATTGGACTGGATGGCGGCGATGAGCGCTTTTTTCTGCATCTCCGGTTGGAAAGCGGTGATATCGCCGCTCTTGGCCAATACATCGCTCACACTGTAGGCCTTTTCCAAATACGTCTTAACATTCCCGGCGATCATGGTGGCATAGGCCTCGTTCTTGTCTTTGGCGTAACGGGAAAAATCGTTTTCCAGCATCCCATAACCGATGATGTTGTAGACCAGAAAGGGAACGATGACGAGGAGCATTGTCATGAACAACACACGAGTACGAATAGAGCGCATACATTAGCCTGCCTTTCTTAAGTCCTTATTCTGTTTGTACGTTATTAGCATAAGAAAATTACTTTGCGCATTTTGTCGAACTATGTAAGCGAAGTATAGAACATCGAACATTAATCCTTTTTTAGCATTAAAAAATCCCGCATACCCGATCGCGGGTTTGCGGGATGATGCCTCTCGTTACCTTCCAGCGGCCTTTTGGACCTGAGCCGCGTGCTGGCCCACGTAACCGGGGTCAGCCCAGCCATGGGCCTCGCTGTTGAGCAGGTACACGTCAAAGTGACCGCTGACGCCGTTGTTCGGCGTCGTGTCGAAGCTGTGGGGCATGCCGGAGAGCGAGGCGGCGATGTTCATGCCGTCTTTATAGACGACAACCGCTCTGGGCGTCCATGTCCAGTTCCATTGGAACAGACGCCGGAGTTTATCCGTATCGGTCGTCGTCAAAGGCTCGATATCGGAATGGTTGTAACCGCCCATCATCTTGACCTGGATCCTTTCTCCTGTCAGCACATCGGTGATGGTAATGACGTCATTGCGCTTCAGGATATACTGCCCATCCAAAAACCAGTCAACGAGGTGACCGATCCGCTTGGGCGCCGCATCCATGCCGGGGTAGACAGCGTACTGCCGGGGCGCATAACCGTTGATGGCGATTTTGCGGCCGCCATCGAACCAATCAGTGGGCTCCATGTAGTTATAGCGAAGCAGATCATTCAATGGAACGCCGAATTTTTTTGCGATTGTCGACGCCGTATCACCGTACTGAACGACATAGGTGATGCTGGGCCAATTGGTCACCGGCGTAGGCCGGCTGATGACCGGCGACGGCGAGGGGGCTGGAGCCGGTGCGGGTGCCGGCGCCGGCGCAGAAGAAGACAACGTTGCGCCGTCGATGACTTTGAGTTTTTGACCGGGATAGATGTTGTCGGAATTCAGGCCGTTCAACTGCCGGATCGCATCAACACTCGTGCCGTAGGTTTGCGAGATAATCCACAGCGACTCATCCGGTTGTACGGTGTGGTACTTGGCTTCCTGTAGGTACAGTTTCTGTCCTGTGTAAATGGTGTCGCTCGTCAATCGGTTCAGTGTTTTGATCCGTTCAATGGTGACCTCATGGGTCCGGGCGATCTGCCAGAGGGATTCGTTGGCCTGGACGATGTGCCAGGGAACAGCAGCTGAGGCGGCGCCGGCCCCCAGGAACAGCGTTGAAAGGACCAGGGCAATGACGCCAGTCTTTAGGAACCTTTGCAAGTGTTTCAATCGGATCCTCCCTTTCCTATGATGACGAAAATTAAAGTGTATAGAGACAGTGGAAAAGGGGGCTTTTTGATTATACATAGGGATGCATACATGATAAATAGAAAATCACAGGTTCCCGATGACAATAGTGGCAACTGTCACAAGGAGTAGTAAAAGGACAAATATTGTCCAGGGTCTTGTTCTACAGTCGTAGACACAAGAAAGACGCTGCGAGAACGTCCGTAGAGGACCTCGCAGCGTCTAAAAAGAAAACGGAGCTATTCAATTGATCATCCCAGGGTTTGCTCAAAGGATGCTCATCCAGTGATTTAAATTGAGTATCCTTGGTCAAGGGGCCGTCAAATGACGATTATCCTTAGTTAAGAGGCTTCGCTTTGCATATCATCCTTCGATTGGTAGTGGAGACCGATCACTCCGTTGACGCGGTAGGCGTCGAGACAGTACTTGCAGCGCATGTTTTTCGCCGGGCATTTGGCGTCATGGACACATTCATGACAAAAATCGACTTTGCAAGTGGGATGCCATGTGCCGGAGCAATCCAGTTTGTGGTGAATGCCGCTCTGGCTGTCCTTCCATTTTGACCATTCAAACACGGGGCATTCCTCCTCAAACCATATAGGGCCGGGCAAGGTTGATTTTTCAGACTTTTCCGTCCAATTCCCCAGCTTACCTATATGGGTATGTATGCCTTCCATCAGTTGACAGTCAATTGTCCGTCGACGAACTGAACCGTATATGTGGCAAAAATCCTCGTCTCACCGGTTCGCTTGTCCACCTGTTTGACCTCGATAGTCCCGTTGGCTTGCAAGGTCGCTTTGTATTCCCAATCCAGAATAGATGCGAGCTTGAGATCGACCAGTTCGGTTCTGCCGATTTCGTCCCAGTTGATCGTTCCATCGGCCTGAAATACCTTGTCTTGCTTTGCCTTGGTCTCGTTTATTTTTTGCTGTAACGCCTCCTTGAGTCGGTTGGCGATCTCGCTTTTCGATACACCCTGAACCTTGTCGATCACGTCCTGTACGCCAACCGCCTTGACTGGTTCGACCGTTGGCGCTGAACATCCAGATAAAAATAGAAAACTCCCGACGAACGCCGTCAGGAGAAGTAACCGCCACGAAGTATGATACATGTCAATTCCCCCCTGATGCATGACAAATGATGAATGACTTGCAGGATAAAGAGCTTTTACTTTCATCGGATCGACAAATATCCTCATTAACAGCATACATCAAAAACCATCCCCGGTCTAGCCATTGTGACTGGTCGATCGACCACCTAGGGCAATTGCGAGGCGCTTGATCCCCTCGGCGATTCGCCCCTCGTCCAGATGCCCATAGCCGAGCAGGATTTTGTCGAGATGATGTCCCTTGCGGAGCGCCCGCTCTTCAACGGGATAGATTCGAACACCGGCAGCAAGACATTTATCTAATGTCTGCTCATCAAACACCCGTCCCAGAAACTGGGCGACCAGATGCAGACCGGCAGCGTCACCGCCAAGCCGGATCGCGCCCCCAAAAAAACAGTGTAACTCCTGGACCACCTTGGCGCGGCGGCTCTTGTACACCTTCTTCATGAGAGCCACATGGCGACCGAAATGGCCCTCGCTGATGAAGGCAGCCATCACCCGTTGTTCCAAGCTAGGGGAATGGATATCGGAGAGCCGTTTGAACTCCCGGCATGGGGCTACCCATTTCTCCGGAAGGACCATGTAACCGAGGCGGAGAGCCGGCGACAGGCTTTTGCTGAAGGACCCGATGTAGATGACCCGCTCCGGGTCGAGGCCTTGCAGGGCGCCGATGGGGGCGCCGGTGTAACGGAATTCGCTGTCATAATCGTCCTCAACAATGAAGCAGTCTCTCTGGCGCGCGTATCGGACCAGTTCCAGTCGCCGCTGCGCCGGCAAAACGCCGCCCAGGGGAAACTGGTGGGAGGGCGTGGTAAAGATGAAGGCCGGACGCTCTGCTTTGGGGAGAAGATCGGTTCGGATCCCCATATCATCGACAGGGACCGGGAGGATGGGAGAACCGCCGGCGCTGAAGGAACGACGCACATCCTCATTGGTCGGATCCTCCATGACCACCGGACGCCGATCCGGCAACAGCAACTTGGCGACCAGGTTCAGCGCCTGCATCGCCCCGGTGGTGATTACAATTTGGTTGCCGTCACAACAAACCCCTCGGGTCCGCCGCAATTGATCGGCCAAGAGGCGACGCAGTTCTTCCCTCCCCTGCGGCTCGCCGTAGCTCCAGTCAGCGGGGGTCATCTCTGCGCAAGTCTTATGGAGCAGTGCGCCCCACTTTTTCTGTGGAAAGGCCTCCAGGCAAGGCAAGCCGGAACGGAAATCGATGATCGCCCGATCGGTAAGAGGATTTGATGCCGGCAGACCCGGTCCGTCCCCCATTTGTTCCTGTGAAGATCGGTTTATTACGCCTGGATTTTCCCCTGCCTCGGGTTGCATCGACAGTCGCTGTTCTACATAGGTGCCGGAACCGGACCGTGTTACCAGGTACCCCTCCGCCAGGAGTTGATCATAAGCCTCGGTGACGACGTTGCGGGAAACCCCCAGCGTTCCAGCCAATTCTCGCGTCGAGGGAAGCCGCTCCCCCCCGTGCAATCGCCCGCTCAACACAGCCTGGCGGATCTGTCCGTAGATCTGCCGGTTCAACGGCAGATCGCCCCCTTTTTCTACGGTCAGCCAGATCACCCTTGCTCCTCCTCCGCTTGCGGCGCGCCAGCCCATGCAAAGGGGCCTACAACCGGCGCCCGTCACCCAGCTTTTGCAGCCTGCCTCCCCCTGCTCAACTGGCCCTGCCAAAACCGATGTAGAGTGGCGCTACAACAGGGCCACTTGCTCATGCTATTGTACAGGAAAACAACGCCAATAGCGAGATCGATGGAGGGGGATTATGTTGTCCGTTCAATTCTCAGCTTTTCTCTACCTGGGCGGGGCCATGGCCCTGATCGGCAGTTCCGTCTGCTTCGGCAAGGTGGTCACCGACGCCATGCCCCTGTTTCTGGCCTCAGCCATCCGCTACGCCATCTCCCTGCTCTGCCTCCTGCCGCTCTTCTGGCGCGAGCGCAAGGATCTGCCGCCGCTGCAAAAAAAGGACTGGCTGCTCCTCATCCTCCAGGGCCTTTCGGGCCAGTTCCTTTTCAGCCTCTTTCTCCTCTACGGCCTGCGGCATCTGTCGGCTTCGGAAAGCGGCATCCTGACGAGCACCATGCCGACCGTGATCGCCATCATCTCCTACCTGTTTCTTAAAGAAAAAATCAGCCGCCAAAAAGCGGCCGGCATCGCCTGCGTCGTCGCCGGCATCCTGCTCATGAACTACTTCGGCGCGACCCAACTGGACCAACGGGGCGCCGATCCGCTGCTCGGGAGCCTCCTCGTCTTCGGCGCTGTCATCGGTGAGTCCCTTTTCACCATCTTCAGCAAGGTGCTGACAGGGCGGCTGAAGCCGGTGACGATCGCCACGCTGGTCACCTTTTTCGGCTTCCTGCCTTTTCTGCCCCTCGCAGCCTATGAAGCCCTGTCCTTCGATTTTGCCGGCCTGTCCTGGCAGGTCTGGCTGGTCCTATTCCTCTACGGATCGCTCGTCACGGTGGTGCCCTTCATCCTATACTGCCGGGGATTGGCCCTGGCCTCGGCCAGCACGGCCGCCGTGTTCACGGGCGTCATGCCCGTTAGCAGCCTGCTCTGCGCCTACGTTTTTCTGGGCGAAAGCTTTCTGTGGTCGCATATGTTCGGGATCGGAGGAGTGCTACTGGGAATCATGTTTATCGCAAAAGAAAGACGGGTGTTTACAAAAAACTACTATGAGTCATTCACAATTGAAAGTGATTCATAAGATGATCCACTACTATTCTAGACATCTCTCTTTATCAATTGAAGAATTTATACTTAGCCCTTACGAGAACCTTTGCATACTGGGCATACGTGATCAGTCGGTTATCGGGATCCGGATTTTCTTTGTTTGTTTTTAATGGTGGTCCTTTAAACCTTTCAATCCATTTGTTAATTTTTGAAATGTCATCTGTATCTAAATAACTATTGATTACGGTTAATGCATGAGCCACGGGTTCAACAAACTCGTTATTCTCAATGATGCGGATAAGAAACTCTTTGTTTGTTTTATTATCGGAATCGATTATTCCCAAGGTATATATTAACTCACTTAATCTCGATATATCTTTCATTTTTGTATTCTTCATTAATTTATCAATTTCTTTCCTTAAAACCTCAGATAGACATATTTTTCCGTTTTTGCTTAGACTGCTGATTTTTCTGTGTGCCTGTCTTCTTACTTCATTATTATCCGCAACGCAGTCTCTTATAATTTTGTCTAAAGTCGGGCTAGCCGTTTCCAAAGCAGCTTTAATTATTACCGGGATATGAGCAAAATCTTTAATCCGTAGCAGATGAATACCGTATCGGCGTTTAAGAATTATTTCTTGTGAACGACTTATCTCTTTTTCGTGCATAAATGCCACATGTTCTCGAATCGGAGATCCATATCTAGTTGCAATTTCTTGAGTGAATAGATCGAAGTCTGGATCGGATAATCGAAAACCGACGATTAATAAGTTGAAATTCGTTAAGATGTTCTGGACAAAAGCCCTATATGTTGGGTATCTAACAAATAAATCCCGATATGATTCATTTGTTAACACAATAGATTTGATATCGGATATGCACCCATGTCCCTTCAGCAAAAAAGGTCTCCGAATCTGATCTCTTAATGATTCGCTAAGCAACGATTCTTCTTCCGGTAAAATTTTGTCCCATTCCTTGATGTCTCCAAACTTTCTTATAGTGTTTTCGTGTGCGTCATCATAGTTAAAGGTTAATATCCCTCTAGGGCTTACATCTAACAGTGCTTTATGGGTGTCTGAATGCGCCCCGTCCTTAAGTAAAACAAACTCTTTAAACCAACTATCAAACTCTTTTTCTCTACCATGACGCAGAACGGATGCCGCTTCAATTAACTCATTACCAGAAGCTTTTTTATGAATTAAAATGCCCAGTTCTTTTTTCTCCTCTTCACTGAGAATATCTTCAAGTTTTTCTTTGATTCGCTCCAGCAGTTCTATCCAGTTAGGCATTTTTTTGCCGTTATTTTTTAATTCAAGTGAAAAAGAAATACCTGCACCAGTCAGGCATACTAAGCTGTTCGAAGAAACAATATCGCATAAAATCTGAAACGGCTTGCTTTTTCTCACGTATTCAATATTTGACAAAATATAGCCACCTTTTACTATAATAAGTATTTTTAAAAAATGGTTAGCAATAGAGCCGCTCACTGATACGTCAAGGAGTACATTGTTGCATTGTTCGTTAAAAGATTTTTTCTCCCAGGCTCATGAGCACCTCGAAGACAATGAGCCCGATGATGGCCAACTCCAAAAGCATGGAACGGTGGTTGACCACCTCGTCATTCAACAGCGAGTAGTTATTGACGATCACCGCCAACTTTCGCTTGATGCTGTCCATCCAGACGGATGTGCGCAGGATGCTGGTGGCCGCCGCGTAGACACGGGCGTAAAAGATATCTTCGGTCACTTTGATCGCGTTCTGGATCTTTTCAGTCACTTCGTTGATGTCGATGACCAGTTCCATATAGGATTTCATAATCTTGCGGTACTGGCGCAGGCGTGAGTACCAGATGTCCCGGTCGGCCCGGTCGATGTCGTCATACATCTGGTTCATCTCGCCGGACAGGAGTTGATCATAGTAGCGCAGTTCCACCAGTTGGGTCAGGGCAAATTCGATCAGGTCGGGGATGTCGGTGCTTCCTTCGGCGTCGTGGACGAGAGCGGAATCCCAGGTCACGATGGCATGATCCTTCAGGCCGTAAGTGAAGGAATTCTTCATCGTCTCCTGACGCATCTGGTCGCTGACCGTCTCCCGCTCGGCCAACAGCAACGGCACCGGATCCCAGTCCTCCCGCCAGCGGCGAAAGAAAAAGAGGGTGAAATCCTCCTCCACCTTCCCCTCATGGAGCGGCTCCATGGCGCCGGCCAATGTGATTGTTACAGAATCACGCCACTGGTGAAAAAGCGCCTCCAGGTCGTCGCGGTTGTAAAGAGCCACCGACAGGTCCAAGATTTGCTCATAGGTGAGGTCCTCCGGAAGGATGATCTGCAGGATCAGGCTGACGACGCCCAGGTCATAGACGCGTGCCACCACCTGTCCTTTATAACAACGCCCCTCAATGGCGATCTCCCAGGTCCCCAGTTCCATCGATACAGGCGGGTTCTCGATGATGATCGACTTGGGCCGCACCCTGGACAGGCGCATGCGGCTCGTGGGTTTCTCCTTCATGAACAGGGCTTGCACCAGGCCAAGGTCGAACTCTTTGGCCACTTCATAGATGCGGTAGAGCCAGATGGAGTCTTGCATGGGTTGAACGTTTCCCCGCTTTCGATCGCCCAAGTATTCTTGGACATATTTCGCCTTATTATCAGGATATCCTTTTTTCTACAATAGAGTCAAAAGCATGAAGAAAAAAATTAATCTAGTTAATCTTTATTTAAAGCTTCGCGGCAGTATGGAAGATTCGACGTAGAATTGAAAGGATTTTCTGAAAGTGAAGAGAAATACATGAGGATGAAAAGTCTACCTGAAGCGAGTTGATGGCACATGCAGAACTTCCTGGCCAGGCAACCCATCTATGACGCCAACCACGATATCGTCGCTTACGAACTGCTGTTCCGTTCGGGCATTGAAAATGTATACAAACACGCCGACGGAGACTACGCCACGAAAGGCGTCATCTCTGACGCGTTTTCTCTTATCGGCATTCAGCGCATGACCGGCGGCAAGCCCGCCTTTATCAACTTTACGCGCAACCTGCTGCTGGAGGACGTGGCCTTCTTGCTGCCCAAAGACCTGGTCGTCGTCGAAATCTTGGAGGACGTAGAGCCGGACAAGCCGGTCATCGACGCCTGCATCCGCCTCAAAATCGCCGGTTATAAGATCGCCCTCGATGACTTTGTCTTTCAGGAGAAATACCTGCCCTTGCTGGATTTGGCCGATATCATCAAGGTCGATTTCCTGACTACCCCTTCTCCGGAACGGTTGGCGCTGATCAAACGCTGCGCCAAGCGCCCCAAGATGAAGTTCCTGGCCGAGCGGGTCGAGGGGCTCAAAGATTTCAAAGAAGGCATGTCCATGGGGTACACCCTCTTTCAGGGGTACTTTTTCAGCAAGCCGGAGGTCATCTCCAGCCGTGACCTGCCCCACTGCAGCATCGGCAATCTGTCGGTGGTAAAGGAGTTGTCGCGTCCCGATCTGGAACTGGAGGACCTGGAGGAGATCATCAAGCGGGATGTGTCCTTGACCTATAAGCTCTTGAAGTTTATCAACTCGTCCCTTTTTGGCTTCTCCACGCGTATCGAATCGATCCGGCACGCCATCAGCCTCTTGGGCAAAAAAGAAGTGACCCGCTGGGTCACCTTGATCACCTTCCGCCAGATGTGCGACATCTCCTTCCCCCATTTGATCGAGACGAGCCTGCTGACGGCCAAGTGTTGTGAAATGCTCGCGCCTGATCTGGGGCTCAAAGGCCGCTCGTCGGACCTGTTCCTGCTCGGCCTGTTTTCCATGTTGGATGTGTTGTTCAACAAGCCTTTTGAGGAGATACTGACCGACCTCCCCATCTCCGACGATATTAAGACGGCCCTCTGCGGGCAACCGAACCGGATCCGCTGGATTCTGCTGGCCGTACAATCCTATCGGGATGGCGACTGGGAGCAGTTTTCGCTGAATTGCGCGCGCTTGTCGCTGAGCGAGGATATTTTCCCGAAGGTGTTTCTGAGCGCCCTGGATTGGGTGTCGAGTTATGCGAAACTATAG
>NZ_WXEY01000038.1 GCF_009877425.1 Heliomicrobium undosum
GCCGCTTTTTCAGCCGCCTCGGCATCCCTGGCAGCCCGGACCGCATCCGGCGGAATCAGGTCGACCAGCTTCGGGGACAGATGAACGCCACCCAGCGCCGACGCTGCCAGGTCGTCTTGGGACCACTCCCGGATGTTCTGCCATTCGGGCAGGGTCATCGCCTGGGCGAGGATCTCCCGGTTGAACCGCAGAGACGGCCGGATCTGTTCAGGCGGCAGAAACTGCGGATTGGGATAATAGAGGCCCATGCCAGCATCCTGCAAAAGAGAGGCAAAGGGACGGTAATCGGGCTCATGGTCTTCAATCAGTTTCGTAAGACGGGGAGAGTTGGCCACCAACTCTCCCCATTCGCGCCGGTCTGCCCGCAGGGCGTCGACCGTTCCCGCTTCCGGAACCATAAAGTCCGGTCGTTTTTCCATCGCGCACTCCGGACGCTCCATCGAACGCCGGAAGCACCTCCCTGTTCTTACTTCGTCAGGTTGAAGTCAAAATCGGCTTCCACATGGAAGGCCATCTTATGTACCGTTCGGTGCAACTGGCGGACCAGTTCGAAGTTCTCCCGGAGCGCCGTCTGTTTGCGTTTCGTTCCCGCATCAGGCTCCATGTCCACCAGCCGCCGTCCGATCTTCTTCAGCTTGGCGATGGCCTTAGACGTTTCCGAAACCTCTTCCGGATTGGCCAGCGCCTTTTCCGCCACTTCCTTCGCGTCGAGGACCAGTTCCTCCAACTGTCCGGTAAACTTGTCCCCGAACTGCCGGAGGATGGTCCCAACCTTCGCCTTCTGCTCTGGCTCCTCCCAGAGCGAATGGGCCAGGATGGAAAGATCCTCGTCCATCACCTGGTCGCGTCCGTCCAGGACGGCATGGGCCTTCAACAGGGCCAAGCCATTGACGAACCGGCGGTCGGACGGGGTGATTCCCTCCTTGACCAGTTCGCGTCGGATCTCCCGGAGCGTGTTCAGCGTGGCGATGGGAACCGTCGCCCGGTCACCGGCTGCCTGAAGCGCCTCCAGGTCGGCCAGCGACAGTTGCGGACGGTAGGCCGTGATTCCCCACCCGGTTGCAGCGCCGTTAAGCATGTCGAGAAAGGCGCCGTCACCCAGGTAACTGAGTTCGAAGCGCAGGTGGAAGCGGTCAAACAGCGCCGACAGGTTCTCGCCCTCTTCGGGGAACTCGTTGGAGGCGCCGATGACGCTGACGAGCGGCGTGCGCACGGGGGCGCCGTTGTTATAGAAGAGCCGTTCGTTCATTAGCGTCAGCAGGGCGTTCAGGATGGCCGAACTGGCCTTGAAGACCTCATCCAGAAAAGCCACATGGGCCTCCGGGAGTTTGGCCGTCGTGATCCGCCGGTAGGCATCTTGCTCCAGGGACCGGAGCGATACGGGACCGAACAGCTCTTCCGGCGTGGTGAACTTGCTCAGGAGCCACTGAAAGTAGTTGCACCCGTTCAGGAGTTCGGCCAGTGAAGAAACCAGTTCGGATTTTGCCGTTCCCGGCGGGCCGATCAGGAGCAGGTTCTTGCGGGCAACGAAGGCGACCATGGCCGCCTTGATGACGCTCTCCCGCTCCAAAAACCGTTTGGCTAGGTAGTCCATGGCAGCTTGCACCTTCGTCAGCGCTTGGGCGGCATCGGGGACCGGCGCGGGACCGGCCGTGGGCGCGCCCGGTTCATCGAAAAATTCGTCAAGGCGTAACGATTCGATGGCTTGCGTTTGGTCGAGCATAAAAAATTCCTCCTTTTAAAATAACAGCCCCACAGCACGCCGTTCGCGTTGCCCGTGGGGCTTTTTCTCGTCGCTCAACGAACGACAGCTTATTTGGATGCAAGGGCGGCCGCCTTCTCCACCATGGCCACAATCTGGCCCTTGATGGCCTGAATGACAACGCCCATGTCCTCCATCTCTTCCTGAAGCAACTGCTGGTACTCGGAAAAGGACTTCAACTGCCGTTTGGCATTGTCGATGAGTTCTCCCGCGTGCCAGGCGTCCAGCTTGTCGTTCACCAGCCCCTCCTTCATGTTGCGAAGGATGGCCTCCAGGTGATCACGGAGCTTGGCCCGGACCAGATCCTTGCCCTCGTCGTTGTTCCGCAGGGGAATCATCCAGCCTTCCGAACCGCCGCCAAAAAGCCGCAGCAGCCGGACCAGCGCCTCCAGTTCCATTTCGTTGCACACCGGCACGAAATAGACGCCGCCGGAGGGCCGCACGGCAATGGGGCTCATGGTCTGAAGGATCGACTGCACGATATCCCGCAGATGGCGCCCGTTGTAGTGCTTCTTGGCGTGTTCGAAGATGAGTTCCGCCTCTTCGATGACCGCCTGGACGAGTGGATCCTTGGAGGCCGATTCGACGACGAAATCCTCCACGTCCTTGTCGTAGACCAGTTTTGCTTCGCCCGCCTTGTAGGTGATGGTCTCCGTTGTGGAACTGACCTTTTCCACCACCACGGTCCGGACGACCTTCTCGCGGGTCGACTTGACGTTGCGAACCAGGACGTTGACGACGACGCCCTCCTCCGAATGGATCTCCTGGCGCTTCTTTTCGACAGCCGTGGTGGCGCGCCGGAAAGCGTCCACCGGGGAGATCTTGCGCGGCATGTGCTTGAGGTCCACGCCGGCCTGCTTGAATTTTTCCTGCAACGATTCGCGGGTGATGGCCACATCGGATACGGTAAACCAGGTGAGGTATCCCAGTGTAGCATCGTTTTTCTCGGCACTCGCGGCCATATTGAGAATGTTCATGGCACCCTCCATAGCGCCGGGCCTCGACCGCCGAAGCGGTGAATGCTCCGGCGGTCGCCGTCTTTTCCCCCGGCGATTGGGGAGATTTTAAAAGGGCAGGTCGTCCGGGTTTTCCCCGTCAGGGAAGCTTATCTCCTGACCATAGGAGAAACCGCCTCCGGCTGGGGCTTGGTCCCCCGGCTGACCGGATTGTTCCGACCGCTCCAGGAACCGGACCGTTTCGGCCACCACCTCGATTGCCGTCCGCTTCTGTCCCGATTGCTGATCGGTCCAGGAACGCGACTGCAGGCGACCGTCGACAGCGACCAGGCGGCCCTTGGCCAGATACCTGGCGGCGTTTTCCGCCTGCTTCTGCCAGACCACGATGGTAAACCAGTCCGTGATCTTCTGGGCGCCGGACTGCCGCTGCTGGGACGACTGGGGCCGGTCCACAGCGATGCTGAAGGTGCATACCGGAACACCGCTGTTGGTGTGGCGGAGTTCCGGGTCCTGGCCGAGCCGGCCGATGAGAATGACGCGGTTGAGCATGTTCCCTCTCCCTTTCTTTCTTGCCAGACTTGGTTTTTGACCAGAACGGTCAGATCCGGCTTCACCTCATGGGTGTTTGTTCAGTGCCTTGAGCCGTCGTTCCAGCGTTGCCAGAACAACAAAAAAGCCCTGTCAACGTTCCCAAAAAGGGAAATCCGTTAACAGGGCTTTGATCGCGATTATCGCTGTTTGGATAAAGAGAGTGTCCTTACCCGCTTGCTCCTGACCTTTCCCATCCTCACATCAGTCAGGCATTACACACGCAGTTCTCTCCGCTGCACCGGAACGGCAGAACGACAATCTCCCGGTGGGGGGTGACATTGCCGCATTTTTTCCTGCCGCATCTGCCAGTCATCTCAAAACGGCGACAAGCAGTGAGTAAATAAGAGTCATATATTTAGATTATACCAAAAGTTGCAGAAAGTGAAAAGGGAAAAGGCAGTGCCTTTTCTCAAATGTCTACCTGGATGCTGCAACCATGTTTTTTGCAGAGTGGTCCGGGTTCTGATTTCCACCAGTCAGTACAGAAAGCGCCGGTTTTCCAGCGGCAACACAATCGATGTCGTCGAAGGGGAGCGCAAGCTGTTCCGCGATGGTGACTTGGCTGCGACTGAAGGGGATCCCCATGTACTGCAATACTCGGCGATAACCGAGCACGTCCATGCAGTATTTGTACCGGCTCGGGTTCTCCCGCTCCATCCGGATAAACCGGTTCTCTCCTTTCTCAAATTGGACCCCGAAGGCGCAAAAATCGCATCCGGTGCGGCTTTCACCTGTGGTATAGAGGCGTCCGTCCGGCCCCTCCGTTATCTCGCCGTAGGCTTTGGAGTACGGGATGTTGTATTTCAGGATGTAATACAGGATATCCTCTCGTGTCCAGAGCAGCAGCGGCGCACACCAGGGAGACTTCCCCGTGTAGTTGCTGTGCCACAGCTTAAATAGGGTTTTGGCCCGTTCATCCCCCTCGTCCACCCGCATCCCCACAAAGGGGACTGAGTGGTGTTCTTTCATGTAGCGGTCGAGCGGCTCTTTTTTTAAGTAGTGACAGCACTTGTCGCTGATCTTGAAGGGCGCCTGCAATAGAAACCGCCACTTCTTTGGAATCATGTACGCTGAACGTCGCTTACCCTTGGAATCGACGCCGGTCAGACGCAAACGCCGGGTGGTGGCGTTCCTTTTGGTAGGATTGCGGACATCCCAAATGTACCGGGCGATCTTTTTGCTGACGACCGGGTATCCGTCCTCCTCCAGGACCTGCCGGTGGGTCTTCTTTGGCCGTACCCACTCCATATTGTCCAGGGTTTTGACGAAAGCCCGGTTGTCGGCGTTTTCCAAGCCGGTGTCGCAAAAGACGCCCTTGACGTTGGGAAGCTGCCGACGAACAAGGTGCAGAAGCACCGTACTGTCCAGTCCGCCGGATACATTGACGTGGACATCATGAGAGTAGCGAGGATAGGGAGGCCAGAACCAATTTTTGCTCCAGTCCAGGATAGTCCAGTACGCATCCGTCTCGAGCTTGGCTAACCGCTTCTCCCGGTCACTCCAGTGTTCAATCGCAAACCGGAGATTGCGATAGCGTTTCTTGTTTTTGGCGATCAATTCAGTCGTTATCTTAGCATCACACTCGAAGACACTGCATGCCATATCCCAGCCCCATGACAGAGACCCCGGAAGGAGCCCCATCAAATAGGGCTCCCTCCCTTCGTCTTCAGTTCCCGTAGAGCCAAACAGGCAACGACAAAGTGTTCTTTTCGGACAGAATCAACAGCTAAATGTAACCTAGCTCCTTTAAGCTGCTGTACCGTCCATCTCCGATCACGATGTGATCCAATACTTCGATTCCCATTATCCGCCCTGCCTCAACCAGCCTCCGGGTGATCTCCCGATCTTCCCGAGATGGTGTTGGGTCTCCGCTGGGATGGTTATGGGCGAGCAAACAGGCGGCTGCACTTTTGAGCAGGAGGGGCTTGAATGTCTCCCTGGGATGAACTATCGAAGACGAAAGGCTGCCAATTGAGATGGTTTCAATGGAGAGGACTTGGTTTTTCGTGTTCAACGCAACGACGCGGAACTCTTCCTTGTCCAGAAACCGCATTCTCTCCAGCAGCTTATAGCCATCTTCCGGTGAACGAACAACCTCTTTCGGTCCCTTCTTCGCTCGATTGAGACGCAGGGCCAACTCCACAACGGCCTGGATCCGGGCAACTTCGGTCGGTGTCAGTGCGACCTGTGTCTGCACCGCATACTCGCCGAGTTTTTCTCGCACACAGGAACCGAACATTTCAAGAAAGCCGTCTGCACTCTCCTGTGCGCCTTGCAGGATCGCTTCCGCCCGGCGCAGCCGGTCTCCTTTTTGGGGACTCAGGAAAACCGCCACCAGTTCGGCGTTGGACATTGCGCCAACACCGTGCCGAAGGAGCCGATCTTCCGGTTTCATGTCCACAAATTCAACCGGCGATACTTCGGGGAAAAAGCTCAATTGCTTCGCCATATCCTGCCCCTCCGCCGAGACGCACGGAGGGGGCCAGAGGCACCCCCGCATGCAAATGACGCGAGGGTACCTCCCTTTTCACTTATTTTTTGAACCCGAGGGCTCTTTTAAGGCGCTAGCTTGCGCGGGCCATTTCCGCCGGGACAGCCAGCCGCTCAATCGTCTCCAACTGCGCAACCAGTTCCGCCCGCACTTCCGGCGTCAGGCCATCGGGCACCGAGTTGTTCAATAGATCCCAGAAGGTTTCCTCTAGCTTCCCGGCTTCCGCCAGACGATAAGCCTGCCGAGCCATGGTCAAACTTCCTTCCGGCGCGCCTGCCTGCTTCAAGGTCTGGCCAAAGGCGGCCACCACCTGGACGACCGACGACGCCGTTTGATTGTTGCCCTTTCCGCTCTCCTGCTGCGCCGAGGCCGCGAGGGCTGGCAGGGTGGCATCCACTCTTTCACCGGACGTTCCCACGGTTGCCGGGGCTGCGCTGGCTGCCTCCGCTGCCGTCGCCGCCGCAGCATCATCCTTTTTCACCGTCCAACGGCACTGGGCTTTCCCCAGGGTAAACGTCCCGTCAAGGTCCACCCCTTCCTTTTCCAGCTTCTTGGCCTCCGTGGAAGTCAGGGAGATGTACTTGAAGGGATCGAGACCCTTGTCGGTAATCCTTTGGAAGACTTTCTTGAGGTTGTATTTCCGGGATGGTTCCGTTTCCATCTTCCCCATGATCTTTCCGCCAGCCCGGATGGCGCCGTGTTTTTCCGTCCAGGCCTTCAGAACATCCTCCACCTGCTTGACCTTGGCTTCCCATGCCAGCAGTTGCAAGCCATACTTTTCGGCCATTTCCCGTGTGAGCAGTTCCGGGTTCTGGGGAATCTCCGGCAAGTCCTCCGCAGGCGCAACCTGCAGGGGCTGGTATTCCCCCCGCGTGGCCGGGCACTGCTGGGCGTGACCGCAGTAGGCGCATAGCCCCGATGGGTTGCAGGCAAAGGCCTCCTCTCCCCCGCGCAACGCAGCATCGATAGCTGAAACCTGCGCCTTCACCCAGTCTGCCGTTTCCGCTAATTCGTCGGGACCATACTGAAACTCGTCGACCTCCCCGAGCCGCACCCAGTCATAGCGGACCAGGGCTTCCCTGGCCGCCTGGGTGGCAACGGTGTTAAGCGCCATATAGGCGTATACCGCCAACTGCCGGGTCGGTTTACGGTTCCGGCCCGTCTTAAAGTCGATGATCCGCAGCGGTTCTCCCGGAAAGATGGGAACCATCAGCACGTCGGCCGTACCGGACAGCCTGTGGTTGCCCACGAACATGGTCATGCGCACTTCCGCATGCAGTTCCATGTCCAGCGGCCGTTCGTAGTTCTTTACGCACCGCTTGGCCATGCGGACCACATCGGTGATGTTCGCTTCGGTCAGTGTCGGGTGCTTGGCAACCTCTTCCCGAGCCGCCTGTTCAAAACCGGGGAATCCCTTCCCCTGCTTCAGCCACCGTTCCGCCACTGCATGGGTTGCCGTTCCCTCGTCGGCGGCCGCGTTGGGCAGTTTCAATCCGAGAACGTTTTCCGCAAACCAGCGGCGAGGACAGCTTTCAAAGGTATTCAGGCTCGTTACCCGAATCTCCATCGTTCATTCTCCTCTCCTGCCGGAAGCGGCCACTTGCCCTTCCGGCTTTCGTTTCTTTCATCTGCCCTTTGCGGGCTTATATCGGCTGCCGCTGGATGGCGCCATTTCCGTGACTGTGCAGGACATCATCCAGCCCCTTACCGAGCTTCCGGTCCCAGACAGCGATGGAAACCGGAGTCCCCTGCGCCTTCAAGGCGGCGATCATGTTGTCCCGGTGCTTTGCCACCAGCGTCTCTGTCCGGCCTGCATCCCGGTCATAGGCAACGACGACTTCCCGGACCCGCAGGTAGGCGGCCAGTTCCGGGATATGCGCCCAGTTCCCCACGCCGGGAACGCTGACGACTGTTTCTTGAAGCGCCAGCGATGCCCGGTCCGCTTTCAGTTCTCCTTCGGTCACCCAGAGGCGCTGGCTTCCCGGCACAGCAGCCGTATGGAGCAACGCACCCGGTGACGAGCCGCCCGGTCTCGGTTTTCCTTCCTTGTCTGTCAACGAGGACATCCAGACGTAGACCCGGCCGCCGTTTGCGGTGGGTACCCGCACACGGATGGCGTAAATCTTGCCGTGCACGCTCCGGACAGGAATCAAAAGGCCGTTCATGCTCTTGACCGCCCAGCACCCATGCGGAGTCCGGTAGAATCCTGGCACGCCGGTGAAGTCCGTGATGCCGGTGAAAGAGGAGATCCTCTTTGCGATCCAGATTCCGTTGGTGCGCCGGGATTGGGCATAGCCAAGGCGTTGGATATCGGCTTCTGTAAAGCCCCGCGCCAGCAGGCCCGCTTTTTGCGCGTCACCCAGATGATACTGGGGGAGCGAGAGCAGGGCGCAGTACACCGCATCCCGCAGGGACGGCGGGGCCAGGGAAACCGATTCCGCTTTTTTGGTCGGCGTCGTCACCACGATCTGCGGACGCGCCGGAACCTTGCCCAAAAACTCTTGGGCGATATGTATTGCCTGCGGAAAGCTGACCTGCTGAACCAGCATGATCAGGGTGAAAACATCGCCGCTGGCTCCGCACTTTTCGCACTTCCATAGATCCGCGCCGTCAACCGCTGCGTGGGGCTGGAAGTGGCAGCTTTGCATTACTCCCTCGCTGCCATGAACGGGGCAGCGGAAGAAGTGGGTGTTTCCCGCTCGTTTTACGGGGAGCCCCAGGTGGGCGCAAAGATCGTGCAGCCGCAGTTCCTTGCGAATGCGCGCCTTCTCATCCCTGGGATGACCGATCGGCAACATTTCGCTTCCCGCCTTTCCGCATCGTTGTTTGCCGGAATTTCGGGTACAAAAAGGCCCCCTTCCGCGCTAACGGCAGAACGAGGCGTTGAAAAAATCGCGGGGCCGGCATCCGGCGCCGGCCCTTACACGTATCCTTTCTTTTGTCAAACAAAGATGAGATTCCCCTCCTTGTTCTTCATTACTTGAATTTCAATCGCCTGACCGACTTTCCATCCGGCGACCACATCGGCCTGGTCGGCCATTCCGTACACTTTTGCCTTCTGCCCATTGCCGCAATCAACCATCACCATTGCCAACCGGGTGCCGTTTCCGTCTACAGGACCTTTCGGTTCCGTGATCACCGTTCCCGCAATGGTGAAAGCCGAAGGACTCTGGGGCGATGGATTAGATTTGTTCTTTCCGCTTTCCGAAGGATTTGACTCCTTCCCTTTGCCTCCTTCGACAACACCCGATGGTGGGGGCGGCGGTAGCGGATCTCCCTGCTCCCGCATTGCGTTTTCGACTTCTTCGGCGCTGGCCATGCCAGAGCCGATTAACACGTAACCCAGCAGGCCCAGCGCCCGCCCGATCACCGAGGTTTCGGCATTCTCGAAGGGGTTGGTGGAATCGACGCCCTGCCCCCCGATACCGAGTTTTGCCGTTGCCGTAACGTTGCCGTAGATTTCAGACTGCACCGTCACCCTGGCAAGTTTGGTCTGTGTATCAAACTCCACTGGCAGGATGTGCAGCTTTGCGCCCTTCTCCCGGTGCTCATACCGTGCCCAGGCCACCCGCCCCTCCACGGAGAGGTAGGGTCTGGCGATGGTGATGAACGTTCCCTTGTCACCCGACCAGAGGCCGAGCGAACGGGCGTTTGCGTCGATGGCGGCCGGTTGATTGTTCAATTTCATGTTCCGTTCGATGGGAACGATGGCCCCGTAGAGCCATTCAGGAACGCTGGCTTTCGCCCTGGTAAACTCCAGAGCCTCCGCCTCTTTCAGTTCTTTGGCCCGCTGGATCAGCCATGCGGGCGTACCGTTGTTCTGCGCTTGCGCCATTTCAAATAACCTCCTTCATGCTTATCGCCGGGACATGGTGTGACCGCCGAAGCGATCAAGTCCTCGGCGGTCGCCCATATACTCCGGGCATGGAAGGTGTATGTGAACGCCCCTGGTGCAGAGGCGAATGGATTTAAAAGCAAGAAAGCCATTGTCCACATGCCCATAGGGCTACTGTTGACAATGGCTTATCCTGCGAAATCGCGATATGGCCTACAGGGAAATGCCTGCAAACCCTTGTGTCCGACCCGATCCCACCACTGTTGAGTCTGGACGAAAGATACCTGTGGTTCACTCCGCCACATCCGGAACGGCAGAACGTCAACGGCCCAGTGGGAGGTTCCGATAACGCATTTTTTCTGCCGCATCTGCTCGATCATCATGCTTTGACTGCGGTGACAAGCAGTTAGATGAAAATAATTTCGATTAAATTATACCAAACCTTTTCCGAACAAGACAAGAGCGTTGTTCTAAAAACTCCAAGAATATTGTAAGTAGCCTGTGTTAAAACCTACCGTTATCAAGAAACTTTTTTACTTCATTTTGCAAATTACTGTTTCCTATCATATTGCCATGTTTACCGAAATTAGAGGCACTCACGCTAATTATATTACTACCATTAATTTCGAATGGTTTTTTGGCATACTCAGCAACTACTGTATCATCACCGTTAGCTTTTTTTACTCCTCCTTCAGCGTTTCCATATGAATTTACTATAACATTATTCACAGTACTCTCCGTATCTGTCACAAACAGCTTAGTTCTGATTTTAGATATATCTCCTTCTTGCTTTGAGTATAGCAGTTTAATTGTATTTTGGTTATTTAACTCCTTAAGAAAAGTGTTTCCCGTGTATACGTTACCGTCAGTACTTGATTTACTGTTAAGTATAAATTTATAATCAGGTGATGGATTAAGATCGCCAAGTCCTTTTACAAAATTATAAGCAAATTTTTTCGTTTGCTCTCTTTTTTGGGGTTCATTAATACTCATTTGGGTTCGAGTCATTGTATAATAAAGCTCTTCCATTGTCTTACTAAAGCTAAACATACCCGGTATGGGATCTGCCATTTTATCACCAAACTTTAGATGGTCAACAAGTTTGCAATTCCCAGAATTCCATATTATATATACAATTGGTGCACCCGAATTCGGCGTTCCAACCATAGCAAACTTGTCGATGTCATTGGCATATTCCTCGCTTTGAATATATGCCCTGGTAACCAATCCGCCCATACTATGTGCGATTACATCCACCTTAGTATAATGCCTTCCCGATGCCTGTGTGTATTTCCTGATTTTTGGCATCAAATATTGCTTCCAAATATCCTTTACAGAAAACCTCCAATCATATGGAACCTCTTCGAGTTGATAGACCCCTCTATTTTCCACAGCATTTTTTAGACTAATAACATCGTCAGGTAAAATCGCTTTAAGTTCAGATTGTGGCGTTCCTATTGTTTGAGATAAAGTGGGATATGGCGAAAAAAGTGTTGGTACGGTCGTACTACTTCCCATTATACCAGGAACATATAATACAGGCAGTTTTGTTTCAGGAATGTCAAAACTAGCGAATATGTCTTTATTCGAACTAATAGATATTTTTGTAGCTTCGTCAATTAACAATCTGTTATATTTATGTATTGCAGGAGTAAAAGTGTGGTTGCCTAACCCAACTTTTCCAACAAACTTTCCTTCTTGATTTGCAACGAATTTTAGTTCATTTGAAGTACCTTTATTCACAAAAAGAATAGCATTCGGCGCAGGTTTACCGTTATCCTTGATTATGCCCTCTATTTTTGCAACTTTTTTATCATCTGTATTTAAGTACCCTTGACCTGAAGGAGAATCTATTTTAGTAAGGGTACTTGTTTCTCTCGTGTAAAACTCTAATCCATCACTCGCTACGTTTTTTCCGTCCCAGGCGTTTACTTTAATAAAGTGTTTTAGACCTGATGTCACCGGGACTTTGATTTCAATGCTATCAGTATTGTCTACTGACCAGTTTTTTTGCGTTTTTCCGTCTATGTATATTGCTAGCCTTTTGGTATTTGTTCCTTTTAAAAACAAAGCCTTTGCCTTAATAGTAACAACATTACCAACATTGAAGAAACTGTTTTTGGTTGGGGATTCAATCTTTACGTTGAAATCAGCCGCACTAGAGACTTGGACATGGATGAATGTAAACGAGAATAGTAACAATATAATCATTGCGAACTTTTTATATATACTCATACTACTCCTCCCAACTTTTTTATCTACTTTAATTACAAACAACTACCCTCATGCTTTCACTGATTCCGTTATATGTAGCTATTATTATTGTTTCTCCCAGGATACCTGAATATACTTTACCTTTACTAACTATAGCAACATCACTATCTTTACTGTTCCAAACTGCCTCTTCCGTTATATCTTTTTTGGTTCCATCTTCATATATGGCTGTTAAAGTTATCTTTGCAGGTTCAAGTGCATAGAACGGTATTTCTATTGTTTTTTTAGATACAACTAACTTTGACAAGTTTTCTTTTTCTGTACTTTCTTGAAGATTGATACGAACAACATTAATACCTTCGTTTTGATTTCTGTAAACAATTGACACATGGTTGTTTGTTCTTAATAAGGAAAGAACTCCAATTATATCATTCGGTAGACTTTTTACAATACTTTTGCTTAATGTTTTGTCGTTTACTTTGTATACATTTTTACTTGCTTCATCTATGCAATATGTCCATTCGCCAATTGAGTCAATTATATACAGTAAATGTTGAGGATGCTTTTCTTTTTTCATACTTTTAAGATCTATTACCTGGGTGCTTCCCCTTAATTCGTTGGTGTATTGAAACTCTATCGATTGTACGGGGTCATTTCCGTATTCGTTGTATCCATCATAGACTATGAGTTTTTCACCTTTTATTACGATGTCATCAACATCTCTCATGTCCGCAATTTTTCTTTTTGAGCTTCCGTCTGTTTTCATGCTGTAAATTCCTATATTGGAATAGTCCCATTCCCATTTGTTGTTTTTCCAGTACGCTTCGGGTTGTTTAAAGTAGTACAATGTGTCTCCTTTAACCAGCAATCTAAACGTTTTATCCTCGGTGATTTTAGCCCTATTCTTATCATCTGTATCTATTTTATATATTTCATGCGTATTTGAAATTGCGCAATATATACTATTATCCGAAACAAAAAAGTCGTATATGGCCTTTTCTACCCCATGTTTGTCTTTTCCTAAATCAAACTTGTATTTTGATGTGCCATCATTTTTTATTTTATATAATTCTCCCTTCTGAATTCCTCTTGCCCAAGTTTCAATCTCGGATATTTTCATATAATATATCCAATCATCAATAACTTGAATTTTATACGCCATATCATCTGTAACTGGTTGTAATTCACTTCCATCAGATTTTACTTTATAAATTTTATATGGGTCCTTTGAGTTTCTGTGGCTTAAAAAATAATACCATTGCTGATCTGTTTTTTCTTCGACATTGTTTGCGTACACCGTTAGTCCAGTACTAAAAAACACCGTTAATAGCAATAGACCAACCAAAGCAAAACGCGTAATCACATGCACCTAGTTCCTCTCCCCCATAGTTTTTTAAATTATATGTCTCGTAGCACGACAATATTACCAAATAACCCCAACTTTAGTTATGGGCTTAGGGTAAAAACCTGCGAATATTTAAAACTTAATCATTGCATTCTGAAGTGTCCCGTTTTCCTGTGTCTCAAAAAACGCTTTTCCTATAGACAAACTTAGATTACAAAGCTGAGGACTACTCGTATACCATGTAAACGGATCAATGGGGCGAAGTCGTATTGCCAACTCGTCAATCATAC
>NZ_WXEY01000039.1 GCF_009877425.1 Heliomicrobium undosum
ATACATCACAGCCAGCAAGGGAATGAAAACAATGACACCTGCGATGGCAAATTTCCCGGAAAACCGTAGTCTTCGAAACAGCGCAGATACGGGTGCAAACAAACTGTCCATGCATGGCGCCCCCTACTCTCTCTCTTTTTCTGGCACGTCCCTTTTGCTTTTCCGGCTTATTTTCCTGTCAAGTACTGGTGTCGCCCCTTAGCCACTGACACTTAGCCACTGACAATCGCTAACAATTAAGTTTCTTTTCGACAGTCATTTGGTAAACCCTGCTATACCAGGAGTTAATATTGTATGTTTTTATTCAAAATTTAATAAAGAATTAACGTAATTTTGCTCATATTGTGCTCTTGCATGCAATCACAATGTTTGCTGTTATCGCACTCCCATCAATGGATATGTTTAGGAGTGCAGAGAAAGAAGCCGCAGATTTTTTCAACAAGTGAACGATTTCAATACATCTTCTAAAAAATAAGCAGTCGAACGATGTGACTGACGGGAGGGGTTAAAAAAAGGCCGCATTCAAGAGGGCTCTCTGAATGCGGCCTTAATGATTACACCATGATTTTACAAATGTTATTCGAGAAGGCGACGGGGTCGTCGACAGGCAGTCCTTCGATCAGCAACGCCTGGTTGTACAGCAGATCGGTGTAGAGATTAAACTTCTCTTTGTCCTGTTGCCGCGCCTCTTTCAAAGCCTGGAAGACGGCGTGGTTGACGTTGATCTCCAGCACCTTGTCCGCCTTGATGTCCGGGTTGTTCGGCATGGTTTTGAGGATCTTCTCCATCTCGATGGTCAGGTCGCCTTCATTGGAGAGGCAGACGGGATGCTGCTTCAACCGCTTGGATGCTTTCACCGCTTTGACTTTGTCGGCCAGGAGGGTTTTCATCTCGGTGAAGAGATCCTGGTTCTCTTGCTTGTCCGCTTCGGAAGCATCTTTGTTTTCTTCCGGTTCGATGCCCAGGTCGCCACTGGAGACGGACTTGAATTCCTTCTCTTTATATGTCCGCAGCATGCGGATGGCGAACTCGTCCACATCGTCGGTGAAGTAAAGGATCTCATAGCCTTTGTCGGCGACCAGTTCGGTCTGGGGCAGTTTGTCGATGCGCTCGATGGAGTCGCCGGCGGCGTAGTAGATGAACTTCTGCTCTTCAGGCATGCGGGAGACGTACTCGGCCAGGGTGACCAGTTTCTTCTCTTTCGACGAGTAGAAGAGCAGCAGGTCTTGCAGCACATCCTTGTGGGCGCCGAAGTCGCTGTAGAGGCCGTATTTCAACTGCTTGCCGAAGGCGTTGAAGAACTCGACGTACTGGTCGCGGTCGTTTTTCAGGAGGTCTTCCAGTTCGCTCTTGATCTTCGACTTGATGTTTTTGGCGATCAACTTGAGTTGCCGGTCGTGCTGCAACAACTCGCGAGAGATGTTCAGCGACAGGTCTTCCGAGTCGACCATGCCCTTGACGAAGCTGAAGTAATCAGGCAGCAGGTCTGCGCACTTGTTCATAATCAGGACGCCGTTGGCGTAGAGTTCCAGGCCCTTCTCGTACTCTTTAGTGTAGAAGTCAAAGGGCATCTTCTCGGGGATGAACAGGACGGCCTTGTAGCTGATGTTCCCTTCGACGTTGATGTGGATGTAGCGGATGGGCTTGTCGAAGCCGAAGTGCTTTTCGGCGTAGAAGTTTTCGTAGTCTTCCTTGGTCAGTTCGCTCTTGTTCTTCTTCCAGAGGGGCACCATGCTGTTGAGGGTCTGTTCTTCCGTGTACTGCTCGTACTCCTCTTCGCTGCCCTCTTTCAGGCGAGACTTGGTCACTTCCATCTTGATGGGGTAACGGATGAAGTCGGAGTACTTCTTGATGATCGACTTGATGCGATACTCGTCCAGGAATTCGTCATAGTTCTCGTCGTCGGTGTTCGCTTTGATTTTGAGGATGACCTCGGTGCCGACGGTGTCTTTCGCACAAGGCTCGATGGTGTAGCCTTCCGCGCCTTTTGATTCCCACTTGTAGGCTTCGTCGCTGCCCAGGGCTCGGCTGATCACGGTGACCACATCGGAGACCATGAAGGCCGAGTAAAAGCCGACGCCGAACTGGCCGATGATGTCGAAGCCGTCTTTCAGCTCGTTTTCCTTCTTGAAGGCGAAGGATCCGCTCTTGGCGATGACGCCCAGGTTCTCTTCCATCTCGGCCTGGGTCATGCCGATGCCGGTGTCGGCGATCTTCAAGATCCGGTTGGGCTTGTCCGCTTCGACTCGAATGAAGTAATCGTCTTTGTTGAAGTTGAGCGATTCGTCGGTCAGGGCCTTGTAGTAAATCTTATCGATGGCGTCACTAGCATTGGAGATCAATTCTCTGAGGAAAATCTCCTTATGGGTGTAGATGGAGTTGACCATCAGATCGAGCAGTCGTTTGGATTCCGCTTGGAACTGTTTCACTGTCATCGTAGATCCTCCCCCAGTTGATCAGTATGTGTTTCGCACGGAAGCGGTTAGCACTCTCGATTACCGAGTGCTAACCGCTATATATTATTTACCAAATGAAAGGAGGAATGTCAATCGTTCTGAGCGTCGACTGTTTCCCTCTCGGAATGAGCCTCCGTTTTACGAGCTTGCTTCTCAACTGCACGAGCTATCAACGGGGCAAATTGACGCAAACAGTCAAGGTCTCCGTTTCTTTGATACAATTGGTACCAGGCACGTCGTTGGCGAATCACCCGTTCATCGTCGCGCAAATGAAGCCGTTTTACGGTGTATTCTGCTATCTCCCGTTTCTCTTCTGGGACGGAATCAGAGACAACGAGTTGCAGCGAGGGAAGAAGCACTTCAAACCAATCTTCGCCGACCTCGAAGGGGTCGAGAATATCTCCATCCACCGTCCGCTTGCTACTGTTCAGCCAGCCCGCTGCAAACCGATAATTGCTCCACTCATATGTAAGGTCCGGTCGATTCTTATAACTGAGAAAGTGATCGACCGTTCCAACCGGCTCATACATGGCCGAGTAGGCGCATAACTGCCCGAATCCGTCTGCAAGTTGGGATTTGAATGGGGTCCAGAAATCTCTCGGGCGTTCAGCTTGGGGATGCGCTTCAAGCCAAGCCTGACCCCTAATGCGGCATCTTTCGTCAAAATCGTGTGGTTCGGGTACAGGATCAAAGTGTATCATCAGGCTTTGCCCCCGTTACGCCTTCCCACCGTAACGACCCAGCGGGGCCAGAAGGGATCATGACCTGCGAGAACTCGTTCCAATTCCTGTTGGATACTCTCTGCGTCCTTTAACCCTTCCGGCAAGTTCGCCCTGTCTCCCCGCATCCATGCCTCAGCGGCTTCGATAGCCCGTTCCGCTTCTGCCGAGCGCGCCTGTTCCAGACCAAAGACTTCCGAAACCAGCCAGTTGGTTACATCCCCCTGCTTTGCCCATGGCTGTGGATTCAATTCAACCTTCCCATCAACAGCCTTGAGGTGATAGAGCACATCGCGTTCCTCGTCAAATATCGGTTCCAGCGAAGCCAACACCATCGGAGAATGGGTCGCGATGAGTAACTGGATCTGGGCAGCTTGTTTATCTTGGAGTTGCCCCACCGCCTGCAACAGCGCCGGAACAATGCGGCGCTGCCAACCGGGATGGAGGTGGGTTTCCGGTTCATCGATCAACACCGTCAACCGGCTTTCGGGCTCGCGGAACAAGAGCTTGGCCGTTTGTCGATGCTCATGCCAAACCCAAACCAACAGGTACGCCAACGCCAGAACTCGGCGCAAACCGGCGGAAGCCAGCACCACGGGGACCTCTTCTTGACCAAACTGAAGGGTTGGTCGATCAAAACCCTCCCCCAGAAAAACCCGCTTTGGCCTTCCGGGACGCAACAATTCTCCAGGCGGCGACAGTTTTTCAAGAACCGCTTGCAACATTTCAAACTGCGGTTCCATCCCCTTTTGCCAACTCACCCAGTCCCGTTCCAGTCCCTCACAAACGCTTACGTCACCAATCTTCAGACCATCCCAAATCTGGCGGTTGTCGAAACGATAGGACGCGGGACGGTCAGGACTCTCCTTGCGCCAGTAATTCCGCGCCGGATCCCAGACAGAATACCCACCATCGATGCGAAGGTAAATGACGATGCCGGGAATGGCGGGACGGACCGCTCGGACAGGCCATTCCTGCGCGTCCGGTCGGAAGAGCGACTTGACGGGGGTCGCATCTCCCGTTTTACCTCGGATCTGATATTCGATGATTCCGCGCTTCTCGCCAAGCGGCAAAGCCGGCGTGTCGGCCCATGTGCGTGTCAATGCCCACCAAGCCACATCTAGTAGAAAAGTCTTTCCCAGTCCGTTATCACCGGTGATGACGTTTACTCGTTCAGAGAACTCGATGCGCATTTTCGGCGATGGGCCAACATCTCGCAGATCGATCCAACGTAGCATCCGGCATTCTCCCTTATTCCCCAATTCAATGAGTCTGCGCTTTATTATTCACCGCTTTGACGGATACATCTCTCCAATGCGCGCATAATTCTTTCGATTGTGCTGAGGCGTTTCCCTGCTAATCATGCATACTCACAGTACCGTTTTCTGTTCGTCCCATGCTTATTGTCTTACATCAATACAATTCAAATTTGCGCGTCAACAAAACCTAGCGCACCTACGGGCGGATTCAGCTTAGATAGATAATTAAAAAGGGAGGGGCACTTCGCTCCCTCCTTCCCTTACCCAAGTAGTTTAATGCCGCTTCCCACACAATTATTTTCGGTCTTCTTTCGTAAAACCTCTTTCAACAGTTCCAAGGCACTTTCTTCATTTGGGTTATTTGTGCCTAGTTCTCCACGGAAAGCGCGAGCAAGAATTGACTTTTTCATAAGTTCTATGTTTTCGACTACATCACAGAGTTCTTTTGCCTTCTGCTCGATTTCAAGCACCTCGTCTAAAATACGAACAATCTCTTTTTGTTCCGATATTGGTGGACATAATATCTTCAATTCCCCAAGTTCTTTTTGATTTATCTTGGGTAAGACCGATCTTGAACCAGCTGAAGATGCGGCTAATACGAAATCATCAGACAGCATATAATACCATAAGTATCTAGTGTTAAGTTGTGTTTCAATCGGGTACATATCTGCACTACAAAGTCCATCAAAATCAACCACAACAGCCTTAGATAAATATGGTCGTATTTTAGAATACAAAATTTGTCCAGCATAAAACCGATGTTTTGGACTGGTTACCCCGTCTTGTTCAATAGTGTTATAAGCAAGCAATCTACCCGTTCTTTTTTCTATATTATCAGGCGCAATGTGAGGAAGATCTTTATTTTCCATAGGGTCAACTAAATTACTTTTTACCGTAGCAATCTCTTTAAATGGCCTAACTCTCCAATCGCTTTTATAATCTACGCCGTTCTCCACTCGCCATTTTGCCGTCAGTTCACCCGTAATAGCCTTATGCAAAATAGCTGATTTTCTAGTTTCAAAAGAATCAAGTGCATTCTGTACAAGTTCTTTTACTCTGTCTAGTTTTTCAAAAAGTGATTCTATTAGAATTACTATTCGTCGTTGTTCAGAAATCGGAGGAAGCGGAATTGCATGTTGCTTTATTATTTCCTGCGAAATATTGGGTTGTGCTCCACCTTTACCTTTTTCGATAAATTGTTCTTTTTGCGACAGAAGATAGTAGAATAAATATTTATAATCCAAACAACTGAGGCATACTGCACATGCACATGCCTGATTTGTCGTTGCCTCAACTCCAAGAATTGCAACCTTACCTATTGTAGCCCCGTACATAGCTATGACTACAGTATTAACAGGAAATAATTTAGCGCTAGAATTTTTTATTGCCTGTTCAGTAATTTTTTCTTCTGTATCAAAAATTATATTATTATTTAATTCCCCCGTCTTTATCCACGGAATATTTCCAGTATAATATTCGGGAAATTTTCTGGATGGAGTACCCCCAGATCCCCACTTTGCAACGCTCCCTAACCTTACCCACACCCAATTACTCGGCACATCAAATGGCTTGTCCTCGCTTATTACCAATGACTGCAATAACAATTCTTCATTCGGTAACTTTATTTTCTTACCCATTACTTAGTACCACCCAGGCTTTTTAGCTCTTTTACAACACTCATTATCAAATCAATAGCTTCTTCGAGTTGATCAACCACTACTTCTCCGTTCTCTATAGGATCTTGTAAATCGTCATAATTTAATACACTTTCATCTTTAATTAAACCTAAATCCAAGCTGTCGTTCTTCTCTTTTATTTGATCCCTAGTGAACATAGAGAAACGCTCATCATTGACGTCCCTTCTGTCCTCTGCCGTGTACGCAGCCATAAAGGCGTTGAAATGGTCATGTTTCAGGGGCGTCGTCTTCCCAAAACTCTGCATATTCGTCCGCAGATCATAAAACCATACTTCTTTAGTATTGCCTTTATCCGTTGTGCCGAGAGTGAAGAAAAGCACATTGGTTTTGACACCCTGCGCATAGAAAATTCCTGTGGGCAACCTCAAAATCGTGTGCAGATTACACTTATCCATCAAGTCGGCGCGGATTCTCGCCCCATCACCATCGGCAAAAAGCACGTTATCAGGTAAGATTACTGCCGCCCTAGCCTTGCCGTTCGGTTTAAGAGAACGGTAGATATGTTGCAAGAAGTTCAGTTGTTTGTTAGAGGTGGGATAGACAAAGTCATCACGGGTGGCGCGCTCGCCGCCCTTTTTCGTGCCGAACGGGGGGTTGGTCAGGACCACGTCATACCCTTTGAGCTTCTTCCCTGCGTTTGAAAGCGTGTCGCCTAAGAGAATTTCGCCTTCGATATCATGAAGCATCGCATTCATGAGCGCAAGTCTATGGGTGTCATGGACGAGTTCGCAACCGGTAAAGGCAAACTTCTTCTGAAACTCTTGTTGTTCAGGCGTCAGATCAAAGAGGTTATCCGTCTTTTCCTTAATGTAACGATCCGCAGCGATCATGAAGCCGAAGGTCCCGCAAGCGGGGTCGTTGCACAGTTCGTCCGGCTTCGGATCCACGAGTTGCACCATGATATCGATCAGCACGCGAGGTGTAAAATACTGCCCGGCCCCTGATTTTTTCTCGTTGGCGTTTTTCTCTAAAAGCCCCTCGTAAAGGGTGCCGAGACCTTCTACCTTCGCGGAATACCAATCGAGATCATTGATCGATTGGATGATCTTCTGGAGGTTTTTCGGTTCGTCGATATTCGAACGGGCGCCGGAATAGATTTCTCTGATTCTTCCGCTGGAATTCTCCCCAAGGTGATTTAACAACTCGTAATAGAACTTCTTTAATTCGATCCCTTGCTTTTTTACAAGTTCATCCCAGCGGTACTTCTCCGGAATCTGTCCCTCTGTGTCCGTCTCCTTCGCCATCTTCAAAAACAAGATGTAGGTGAGCTCTGTCACATACTGGTGATAGGTAATGCCGTCATCGCGGAGCACATTGCATAAGTTCCACAGTTTCGCTACGATTTCTTGGTTCGTCAAGGTTACGCACTCCAGTCTTCATAGAGGTAGTCATTCAGTTCTGCGATGATATCGTCCAATTTGTTTTTGAATATCTTGTTGATCGTCTTGTAGCCGCCGTTGGACTTGAACGCGCCTCCATCGAAGGTCGCTTTGTCGATGACGCTCTCATGCAGCAAGTGGTTTTCTATCCTGCGCAGCCAGTCCAGTTCCATTTTGCTGAAGGGGTGATTCTTCCTCAACTTGTTGACGGCTTTTTTAATCCGTTCTTCGTGACTGATGAGAGGCGAGCCGATGGCCTGCTGGCGGATGAAGGTGATAATGTCTGCGGCGATATCCTCGTTCTTCAACTCTTTCCAAGCCGTGTTTAACTGTACCTCAGTGAACTTGTTCCGGTCAAGTTCAAGTTTGAGGCGCTTCAAGGCGTCCCGCGTCAGTTCCTTCGGTCTCGTGCAGACGATTTTCAGGGCTGCTATCTTATCCATGTTGTCATGGATAAAGCGCTTGAACTCGGCCAGGTAATCCTCCGGCTTTTCTGCGTTCCCGTAGCCCCGCGTGTGCCAAACCAATTCGTCTTTTTTATCGGAAATGACCACAGGCTCCGCCGGCCTGCCGCTGCCTTCATTGAGCAGTTCGAACAACCGTTTATTCCTGAGAATCTGGTCTTTTGCCTTTTCGACAGGCAATGACTGCAACGATTCAATGAATTGTGCCGGATTTTTCCCTCCGGCGAGGTCGATGAAGTGTTCCAGTGTTTTACCGCTGATCGTTCGTTTCTTTCTCTGCAACTTGGCGATGATCATGTCGATCTGGTTCTTCTGTTGTTCTTCCGCCGGAAGTGTTGCAAGTCCCTGGATGAGATCCTCAAACGTCGTTGTAGGGTTCGCAACAACTGGTTTCATTGTGCTGACAGGGTCTAACGATTCGTATACGCCGACGGGATCGAAGATCTCAAAATGGGTCTTGTTGATTTCCGGGCAGAGGCGAGTCGCCCGTCCGAGCATTTGCTCAAAGAGGATTCTCGATTTCACCCTGCGCATAAAGACGAGTGTCGTGATCTCGGGAACATCCACGCCGGTCGTCAGCAAGTCCACGGTGACGGCGATGTTCGGGTACTTTTCATTCTTAAATTTTTTGATCGCTTCCGCGATTTTCTTTTTGTTGCCCTTATCGACCGATCCGGTGATTTTCTTGACCGCCTCATTGTCTACACCATACTCCTCGAAAATCTCCCGCAAGATTTTGACGATGAGGTCGGCGTGGCTGTCATCGACGGCAAAGATCAGGGTCTTCCCTTCGCCCTCCGGGTTGATGTGCTTGACGATTTCCTCCAACACCGTTCGATTGAAGGACTCTGTGATGACCTTGCGGTTAAAGCTGTCGATATCAAAGTTCAGTTCATCTTCCAATTCATAGCTGTTGGTGATTTCTCCCGTGACGGGGTCGTAAATCGCCACCGTTTCACCTTTGTCGTAGTGGATCCCCTCGATGGACAGCTTCGTCTTCAGGTTGTGCGGGGCGTTATGATCGACCAAGTATCCTTCGATGACGGCTTCCCGATAGGAGTAGTTAAAGACAGGCTTGCCGAAGATCTCAACGGTGTGCAGGGCCGGCGTCGCCGTCATAGCGATTTTTACCGCGTCGAAGTAGTCGATGACGGTTCTGTATTTGCTCACATAGTCGTCCTGGTTCCGATAGAGAAGTTCGTCTTCTCCCATCTCTTTATCGAGGATGTAGCCCCGGTGCGCTTCGTCGATGACGATGAGATCATAATCGGTGACGGCAGGCATGCTTTCGCCTTCATTGTACATGATCCGCTTGATCAGGCTTTGCACGGTGGCGACGTGCAGCTTCGTCTCTTTGTCGATGTCTTTATCGTCCAGTTCTTTGATATTGTAAATCTCATTGAGCGTCATGAGATCTTCCAGCTTGACTTCCTTGAAGACGTCTTGCGTCTGTTCCCCGAGTGCGGTGCGATCAACTAAAAACAATATCCGGTTAATGCGTTTCGCCGAGAGCAGACGGTAAATTAATCCGAGTATCGTGCGCGTTTTGCCTGTGCCTGTGGCCATGGAGATGAGAATGGCCTGTTCACCTTTGATGACCGCCCGCTCCGCCGCCTGAATCGCTTCGATCTGATAGGATCGCAAGTTAAGGCCGCCTTTGTCCGTTAAGAGATCATAGCCGGTCTCTTTCAATGCTTGTTCTGCTTTGTCAATATCCCGTTCCAGCAGTTCCACAAGCCCCAGCGGGCTGACCCACCCCTGCTGCGCCTTCGGAATGTTGGTCGGCTTTCGGGCGTCCAAAAACCATATCCCCGACTTGGTTTCAAGCTGTTTCAGATACTTCCGGCCATTTGTCGCAAAGAGAAAGGGGACCTGGTATTCGCCCCACTTGCCAGCGAGGTATCCCGCGTGCTCCGCTTTGATCTGCTTCGCATAGTCCTTGCATTGGTAATCAATCACAGACGGTATGTCCGTGTATTGACGTTTCGCTTCGATGATGCCCACCAGTTTGGTCCCCACAAACAAAGCGTAATCGGCATAGCCGCCCTTTCCGGTGGCCGAATCGGTCGGCCACTCGGCAATCGCCATGTTCCTGCCCTTTTGTGGTCTTGTCCCTTTTGAGTAGCGAAGATGAATGGTGTCGACTTCCCAGCCCACTTTTCGCAGTTGTTCATCGATAAGGTAGCGCGTTTCTTTTTCCGATAGGTTGATTTGGTCAGCGAAATTGTTGGCTCTTTTTTTTCTATCGGCTCTGGGTACAGCAGCTTGGCTTTCGGAAGCGGTTTGCATCACAAATGTCAATTGCTTGATCTTCTCTTCCTGGGCTTCGATGATCGAGCGGTAATCTTTATCTGCACTCGTTTTTCTCGGCATGACAAAGGCAGAGGGTTCAAAGTCCCAGTCCCCATAGGTTTGCATGAACCAAATGCCCAGTTTATGAGCGAATTCAAGGAGCACTTTCGCCCGCTCTATAGAGTCGTAGCCTTCATGGACGGCATCGTTTCGCGATTTTCGGATCGAATGGAGGATTTCATCGATGTCTCTCGGAATAAGCCCTTCCCTTTTCAACAGTTTGATCCGATTGGCATGGGTGTTGTCTTCTTGCGGCTCAGGGATATTGTCTGAAGCCAGCATGAGTCGAACGATGGACTCGGCGAATAAGCCCAACTTGATGAGACAGGAGTTGGCGTCTGTATACAGATATTTTTCTGCCGTGCTGCCGAGAGATGATAGTAAGGGCCACTTCTCTTCAAGAAAGGTGAAGTTTGATTTCACGTTGACCAACTCCCTCTCGGCATCGTCTTGCATTTCAAAAATATTACAATTTATCGATTTGGTTTTAGTTTATTCGTCTTTAATTCCAATCAAATTTTACAGTAATTTGCTTTTTAGGTCAAATCGAAGCATTCTTTTGTCACCCATTACTACAAAACGGGACAAAAAATGCAGTTGCGACTTCCGCTCAAAACAGCAGAAAGTCGCAACCGCCATCCGATATGCCTATCCTGGCTATCTAGGTAATCCTGACTTTTAATAGGGCAAAACATCGCCTATCCGCGCCACATTCGGCGCGTCCAGCCCGGCGAAGGCGTTGCGCGTATCCAGAATCAGCGTTCCAGATGCGACGATCCCGGGCAGGTCGTAACGGGAATGCGCCGTGAGCAAAACGAGCAGATCGTAATCACCAAGCTCGGCATCATTGACTTCCGCCTGAACGTTCACCTGCTGACCATCAGCGTCGAACATGACAGCACAGTAGGGATCGTTCACGGTCAGCGCAGCGCCTTTTTCCCGCAGCAACTCGTAGACTTCGATGCTGGGGGATTCGCGCAAGTCGTCTACATCCGGCTTATAGGCCATACCAAGCAAGAGGATACGCGAACCGTTGATACACTTTTTCTTTGTATTCAGGAGTTCGGAGATTTTGTGGACCACATAGCGGGGCATGTTGCGGTTTATATCCTGCGAAACCTCAATGAATCGGCTGAAAAAGTTCTCCCCTTTCGCCTTCCAAGACAGGTACATGGGATCCAGCGGGATACAGTGGCCTCCGATGCCCGGTCCCGGATAAAAGGGCATGAAACCGAAAGGTTTGCTTGAAGCAGCTTCGATGACCTCCCAGATGTTGACGCCGATGGCGTCGCACATCAAGGCCATTTCGTTGATAAAGGCAATATTGACGCTTCGAAAGGTATTCTCCAGGAGTTTGGACATCTCTGCCACTTTGGGATTGGAAACGAGAACGGTGCGGTCTGTAATCGTTCGATAAAGGGCGTCGGCCAGTTCGAGGCATTTGGCGGTAACGCCTCCGATCACCTTTGGCGTGTTGCGAATCCCGTACTTTTTGTTGCCGGGGTCAACCCGCTCGGGCGAGTAGCACAGGTGATAGTCGATGCCGGCATGCCAGCCCTTTTCCGCCAGCCCCTTGCCGATCCGTTCCTCCGTCGTGCCCGGGTAGGTGGTGCTCTCCAGTACAACAAGGGCGCCTCTCCGAAGATGTTTTTTTAATTCGGACAACACGGCTTCAATATAAGACAGATCCGGTTCATGGTTCTTGTTTAGCGGCGTTGGCACGCATATGCAAACGGCGTCGAGGTCACGAATCGACGAGGAATCCGTCGTTGCGCGGAAATGACCATTCTTGACAACGGCGCCCACCATCGTATGACCAACGTCGATGATGTAGGAAGACCCGGCGTTCAGCGCATCCACCTTGTCTGGACAGAGGTCGATGCCAGTGACCTGGAAACCGCTTTCCGCAAAAGCTATCGCCAGCGGAAGGCCCACATACCCCAATCCAATGACGCCGACTCTCGCTTCCCTGGATGCGATTTTCTCATGGAGATTCAATTTTTATCACCTCACGGGACCTTTCGCTAAACCATCTTTTAGCATTTCTTCAGTACTATGGATAATTTCTAAAGAAATCCGCGTTTTCCTCTCTATCCAAACTGGTTCTGCAAAAAAGGATGCAAAAAGCAAACCCCACCTTGTTGCCAAGGTGGGGCCTCGTACTAAGCATAGCGCCGTCAATTCCAGTTTTGCTCCAAAAGCTTTGGGTTGAGCGATCGCTTTACTCCCACTCAATCGTCCCCGGCGGCTTCGACGTGATGTCGTAGACCACCCGGTTAACCCCCTTGACCTCGTGAGAGCCTTGATTTTATTGAGTTTTTTTTCCGTAGTCTTTGATTTCTCTTTATTTGAGGTCTTAGACTTCCCGATCTCACTATTAAAATCTTAGCAGACAATTGGCTAATATACAATATAAGGTTATCGTTTATTCTTTTGATAGTTAATGTAAGGTTAATTTTTGCTTTACGCTTCGTCAATCAACACCATATCCCCCTGCCACCCTGTAGTTATGCTGTTAATCAATCTGTTGAAGTCTCTCCACCATCTGTAAGATACTCCCCCTATTGCTGATCTCTATATATAGGGATAGGGGGTGTATTTTCATTGTACCCATCAATTACATTGTGATCCATTTTAGATCCGTAATATGGTTGAAGATATATGGTGTGTGGAAGAAACAGCCCTGGCACATTAATCTAGGTGCAAGTTTTTCTGCCGTGTTTATTGTCCCCCCCCTGCCCTTTGCCAGAGACAATCTTATTCCGTCGATCAGATGCCGAGCAATACAA
>NZ_WXEY01000040.1 GCF_009877425.1 Heliomicrobium undosum
GCGAATCGGTCGAGGACTTGACCTTTTGCGCGAAAACAATCCTCTGTCCAGTTTTGAAGGAGCAAGCGACTTTCATAGTCCGAGCGACGAAAAAGTGGCAGTTCTTCTTTGATTCAGTTATTGATCCATTAGCTCAGTTGGTAGAGCACCTGACTTTTAATCAGGGTGTCGCTGGTTCGAGTCCAGCATGGATCACCATCTCGCCGCCGTAGCTCAGTCGGTAGAGCGTATCCTTGGTAAGGATAAGGTCACCGGTTCAATCCCGGTCGGTGGCTCCATGTATCATGCGAGAGTGGCGGAACTGGCAGACGCGCACGTTTGAGGGGCGTGTGGGCAACCGTGGGGGTTCAAATCCCCCCTCTCGCACCATAAAAAAGCAACACCATTTCCAATGGAGGGAATGGTGTTTTTGTTTTTCTCTGATTGTTATCCTTTTAAATGACGATTAAATGACGATTTGTCGTGCCATTCAATCTCAACGTTTTATCAGCGGAAGTATCCCCGCTAGGTCATTTTTTTGTTCCAGAACCGGCCGGAAGAGGTCCCCCATCCGCTGGAGCCGCTCAAAAATCGTTTGCATGGTGAAAGCCTTCGGTTGCAACGCCATGTTAACCTCGGACCAGAGCAAGGGAGTGGATACCGGTGCGCCGGGCACGGGGCGGAGGCTGTATACGCCGGCCAGTGTCTTTCCTCGACCGATCTGCCAGCAGTCCAGATAGAGCCGGTTCCCTCGATCACGGATGGGGCGAGCCAATGTGACACGTGGCTCGGCGGCTTCGATGAACTTGGCGATGGCTACGGCGCATTCCCGAACGGTCTGGTAATCGTAACCGTGGCCGACAGGCACATAAATATGCATCCCCGATGCGCCCGACGTTTTCGGATACGCGGTCAGCCCGAAGGTATCGAGGGCGCTTTTCAGGAGCAACGCCACCTCTACCACCGTCTGGAAGGACTGGCTTTCATGGGGATCGAGGTCAAAAACCATGCAGGTCGGATGATCCAAGGCATCTGTCCTCGACAGCCAGGGATGGATTTCAATGCAGCCGAGGTTGATCAGAAACAAAAGATCCGCAGCATCCTCTACCAGGCAGTAGCGGATGCTTTTTCTTTTTCCCTCTGAAGCCACCTCCATGGTGGGCAGCCAGTCGGGACGGGAGGGCGGCGCTTCTTTTTGGTAAAAGAACTTCCCGTCGATCCCGTCGGGATACCGGACCAGCACCAGCGGATAGTCTTTGAGGTGGGGCAAGAGGTAGGGGGCAATTTTTAGGTAGTATTCGATCAGGTCGCCTTTCGTGTACCCTTCATGGGGCCAGAACACCTTCCCCACATTGCTCAGTAGCAGGGTCTTGCCATGGAGAGTCACCTCGAACTTTCCGCTTCGCCGAGGTAGGAGGGATGGCGCAGCCGCAGGTCTGGTGTCCACTCGAGGTAGCGGACGCGAACGAAATGGGTGGGAATGACCGGGGTGTACTCCTTGTCCCCCTGGAAACCCTTGTTCACCGGAATGACCGCTTCGAGACCAGCCTTGCTCTCCTCCCCTCGGCGGCGGGGGAACAGGCGTTGGTGCCATTGCTCTGCCTCCTTGACCGTCAGGCCCGAACTCACCCGCCCGATATAAACGGGCCCATCCTCGCCGGGCGCGCCAAGGACAAGCGACGCGACGCGACCGGGCTGGGTTTGCGTGTAACCGATGACCGGACAGTTGATCTCGCGAAAGTTCTTGACTTTTTTCCAGGCACTGTGTTTCTTTCCGGGAACGTAGGGGCTATTCTTGTCTTTCGCGACCATACCTTCCAAGCCGAGCGCTGCTATGCCCCGGAAAAAGGCGATGCCTTCTTCCTTATGGGAGTCCGTGAAAACGACCCGATCGCTAACGGCGAGGTGTTCTCGCAACAGCGCTAACCGTTCGTTCAGTGGCGTTTCAAAGAGCGTCTTGCCGTTCAGTTCTATGAGATCAAAGACCATAAAATGGGTCGGGTATTGCTCTGCGCGACGTCGGATGGTCGCTTCCGTGCGCGCTTGTTCCCGGAGAAGGACCAGGGGAAAGCTTGGTTTTCCTGCCGCATCCAACACCACCAGTTCGCCGTCGACGATGCCGCTGCATCCTCGTTGCAGGATGGGCTGCGCCGCCACATCGACGTAGGCGCCGGTAATGTCCCGCCCTTTGCGGTTTTGCAGTTTCACGCCACCGTCGTCAACAAAAGCCAGGGCTCGGATGCCATCCCATTTTACCTGGAAAAGATAGTCGGGGTGATCAAAGGGCTCCGGGTGGGGAAGAGGTTCCATCGGCAAGATCTGTCGGATGGATGGTTGCTTCGCGGTGAACGAAGGGCTAGACGTAGCCGGTGTCCGCTTCGGCGTCATGAGGTTTTACGGCGGCGCTCTTTTTTGGGCGCTTCTTCTTTTTTTTGCTGGGCTTTGGCCTGTTGAATGCTCGCCTTGAGCGCCTCCATCAGGTCGATCACCTTGCCGGCTGTTGGCGCCTGGGGCGCTTCTACGATGGCCTGGCCTTGGACCTTGGCGTCGATAAAACGGCGAATCCGTTCGCGGTGTTCGCTCTGCCATTTGACAGGCTCAAAGGGCTCTGTGAGGCTCTCGATCAGTTGGACCGCCATCGTCTGTTCCTTTGCCGATACCTCAATGCCCTCGCCCAGATCCCCTAAGGGTTCCATGGACCGGATTTCCTCCGGATAGAGCATGGTGTGCATGGCCAATCCCTTGCCGTAGACACGCAACGCCACAAGGGCTTCCTTGGTGCGCAGGATCACCCGCGCCAGGGCCAGGCGGTCAGTCTCTTTGAGGGCGTTGCGCAACAGGGCATAGGCCTTTTGTCCATGCTGATCCGGTGAAAGGTAGTAGGTTTTCACGAAGAAAATCGGATCGATGTCTTTCAGGGCGACAAAGGACTGGATATCGATGGCCCGGCTGCCTTCGGGAGCGAGGCCTTCCAGTTCTTCCTGGGTGACGATGACATAGCGGCCCTTGTCGTATTCAAAGCCCTTGACGATCTCTTCGGGCGTCACCTCCCGGTCACAGTGGGGACAGCGTTTTTGATACTGGATGGGGTTGTGGCACTCTTTATGGAGGAGGTGAAAGCGCACGTCTTTTTCTTCTGTAGCGGCGAACATCTTGATCGGGATGTGCACCAGACCAAAGCTGATCGCGCCTTTCCAGATGCTTCTCACGATCATCCCCCTTGTTGATTCAGCAATGTTGTTGAGTGGCCTACGTCTACCTAACTGCATAAAGTCAAAGCCTGTTCTGAAGACTAGTTTCCCCCGTTTCGCGGCAAAAGAAGTAGCGATTTTATCGTCGTCCCGCAAGGAGCACATCCGGTTTTTTTCAAAGGATGAGCGCATACTCCGGTCATGATAACCAAAGGTAACAAAAAAATTACAATATGAATGAAAAAATGATGGTAAAATGAGGGTAGGGCTGGAAGCTCCAAGGGGGAACTAGTATAATATGAGTAGGTCTCCGCAATCTGGATAACGGTTGTAAGATCAATTGTTTGTTAATGCGAAAGGGGGCGAATAAATCCAGGTTCCTTAGAATATATAAAAAGGGTAGTTTTGGCTTCTGGGATCGAAAGGGAGTGTATTTCCTTATGAAAGCCGTGATCATGGCCGGAGGACTGGGAACACGTTTGCGCCCATTAACGGACAACATGCCGAAACCGATGGTTCCCATTCATGGACGCCCCGCGATGGAGTATGCTGTGATGCTCTTGAAGCGCCACGGTATTACTGACATCGCCGTCACTCTTTGTTACCATCCTAAGATGATTATGAATTATTTTGGAGATGGTTCCCGTTTTGGGGTTCACTTCGAGTATTTTATCGAAAAGGAACCGCTCGGGACGGCAGGTTCGGTGAAGCAGGCGCAGGAGTTTCTGGATGAGACGTTTTTGGCGATTAGTGGTGATGGCATAACGGATATACACCTCGGGAAAATCATCAATTTTCACCAGAAGAAGCAGGCGAAGGTGACGATGGCATTGACCTGGGTGGAAGACCCCACACAGTTTGGCATCGTGATCACCGATGAGGATGGACGCATACGTCGGTTCATCGAGAAACCGAAACCGGAGCAGGTTTTTACAAACACGATTAATGCGGGAATTTACGTGATTGAACCAGACGTATTTACATATATTCCCGACGGTTTTTATGATTTCTCGAAACAACTCTTCCCCAGTTTGATGTCCGAGAACTTGCCCTTCTACGGCGTACAGGCGAAAGGGTACTGGAAGGACATCGGCACCATCGAACAGTACAATCAGGTGCACACAGACATTAAAAATGGCAAGTTAAGCCACGATTATAAGGAAGCGATGTAATCAGGCGTTGCCGTGTGCAGGATAGGCGACCGTAATCGTGTTGCATTGCAGAGTCGAGCAAAGGAACCGAAAAAATATTCAGGAAGGCGCCCCGAGCCATTCGGGGCGCCTTTCCCTTTACTTATACCAGGGTATGATTTTCAGTTTAAAAAATATTGGAATAACGTATTTGATTCTTGGACATAACTAGGGGTGTAGGGGATTACCCCCTTTAGTTCCCCTATGTTTCTCCTCTGGAAGCCCCTTCCCCAGGGGGCTTCCCCCCCCCGAATGGACAGCCCGAAACGGATCGGGCTTTTTCTTTTACCTGTTTAACCGTTGCTTTACTCCGGGTTTACCTTGCGTTAATGAGCGACTGCTAGCATGAGAAAGGGCTCCAAGTGCTGAAGGGGGAAGGTGTGCGGCTTGCGGTTTTTGATAGGCGATCCTCCGATCCAGACAGCGGCGCGTTGGTTGCTTGTTTCCGCTTCACCCATCCAAGACAGGGTGGGCGGTCTCGTGGCGGTTACCCATGATTTTTGTATCACCCAAGCGAAAGAAATCTTAAGGAACGACGGCTATGAGGCGGAGGCTCGACAAGTAGCGTATCATCAGTCCCAAATGAATGAGGGTGTCGCCTTTGTGGACCAGAGTTGGCGCAATGTGGCCCACTACTATAATCCCGTCTCAAAAAGGGGTTTGTTCGGCGGTCCCAGCGCCGTCACGGAGATCGACCGGTACTTCCGGCGAGCCGTCAGGTTGTATAAAGAGAAGAAAGAAGCCAGAGCGATGTTTTTTCTCGGCGCTGCCTGTCACTTCGTGCAGGATCTTTGTGTGCCCCATCATGCGATTGGCGCTATTTTTTCCGGTCACCGCGAGTTTGAATCCTTTGCCGAGGAAAACCGCTACGACTATGCCGTCGCCTTTGGCGGCGATTATGATCGTCATAAAAAACCGGCTGAATGGGTCCATGAAAACGCGCGTGTCGCCTATGATCACTTTTTAGCGGTGTCTGGACGTAATACGGCATCTATCCATCGGGCAATGATGGTCCTTTTGCCCCTAGCCCAGCGGACAACGGCCGGCTTTGTAAAATTTTTCTTCGACACTGTCTCAAGGGAAGACGAGAAAGGCGGGCGCTTTTCCTCCTGCATAGGCTGATTTTTAGCTCCCAATAATAGACGAAAAAACACCGGGGAAGCAGAAGCGTCTGCACCCCGGTGTTTCTGTTTGCGCTACAATATGTTGGATTTGGAAATGCTTTGAGATAAACAAAAGGTTGTTAAACGAACTGGTGGGCCACCCGTCTGCCGACGGAAAGGGCAACGACGGAAGCGGCGGCCAGTTTGACCAGATCTCCAGGCAGGAAGGGGTACAGTCCCATGGTGAGCGCCTTGCCGAGAGGGACAGAGAGGGCGTTCGCCAAGCCGAGGACGCCGGTGGTGTAGATGATGGTCAGTCCCACGGCGCCGATAAGGATGTTACGGACCAGGCTGGCTTTTGGCCATTGCCGGTTGAGGAGGCCGCAGGCGATAGTGGAGAGCAGAAAGCCGAGCAGGTAACCGCCCTTGGGGCCCAGCAGGACGCCGATACCGCCGCCGAACTGGGCGAAAACGGGGATGCCGACGGCGCCGATGAAGAGGTAGACGAGGATGCCGGTAAGGGCGATGCGCAAAGGCAGGATCAGGGGGAAGAGCAGGACGGCGAAAACCTGCAATGTGATCGGAACGGGGCTGAATGGCAGGGGAAAAGAAAGTTGAGCCGAAATAAAGATTACGGCTGCGATGAGAGCCGACAGGGTCATGTCACGGGTGTTCACGTCACCCACTCCTTTCTGCGTATGCTTGAACGCGACTCCGATCCTGATTGTAATCGCCCCCCGGATGATTGTCAACGGATATATATATTGGGGTTGACAAATATCCAGCGTTGCATCCCGAAGTACGATAAGGCGGGTTTTTGTTGGAACAATTGACGGGAGAACTCATGCGCATCCTCTTTCAGCAGGAAGCGTACACAGTGGCTGTATTCAAGGTGGATTCCAAGCGGACGACGGCAGTGGGGCCGCTGCTCTCGGCCGAGACAGGATTGGTCTATGCGCTGGAAGGCGAATGGGTGGAGCATCCCCGTTTCGGCCGGCAGTTTCGCTTCGCCAGTTGCCGCATGTTGCCGCCTACGACCTCCAAAGCGATGGAGAAGTTTTTATCGAGCGGGCTGATCAAGGGGATTGGTCGCAAAACGGCAAAGAAGCTCGTTCGCGCCTTCGGCGCCGACGTGCTGACGGTGCTACGGGAGGAGCCGCAGCGGCTGCTCGATATGGAGGGGCTCTCTTCTGACAAGGCGACGACCATTTTGGAGTCCTACCAGGAGTTCGCCTTTGGGGAGAACCTGATGGCGTCATTGAATAGTTATGGCATCGACGGCGATCTGGTGTATCGTATCTTTCGGCGCTACGGCTGGGACAGCCTGGAGGTGATCGAGGCGAATCCCTACCGGCTGGCTTTGGATCTGCGCGTCTCCTTTGACCAGTGTGACCGCATCGCCCACCGGTTGGGGTTCCGTGGAGATGAACCGAAACGGTTGCAGGCCGCCCTCGTCTACTGTCTCTATCTTGCCCGCGATGAGGGCCATGTCTATCTGCCGGCGTCGGAACTGCTGGCCCAGACGGGAAACATCCTGGCCCGGTCGGAGTTATATCCTGAGGCGCCCGAGGAAAAGAACCTGCATGAGCAGGTGGCAGAGGCGGCGGAGGCGCAGGTGATCCGACTGTTCGGTGATGGTTGTTACCTGCCTGAATTGTACCGCGCCGAGCGTTTTGTTGCCCGGGCATTGCGCCGGTTGTCGGAAGAAGGCGAGCCTTGGCCTGTCGATGTGGAGTCGGTGATTGCCACTATGGAGGAGGATTTCGGCATCCGCTATGCCGAGAGGCAGAAGGCCGCTTTCTTTGGTGTAGCCAGTCATGGGCTGACGGTGATCACCGGTGGTCCGGGAACAGGGAAGACGACGATTGTCCGAGGGCTGATCGCCCTCGTCAACCGCGCCCAGCCGAATGCGGACATCGTCCTCTGCGCGCCGACAGGCAGGGCGGCCAAGCGCCTCGCCGAGACGACAGGACAGCCGGCTTTCACCGTCCATAAGGCGCTCGGTTTGCGCGGCGGTGAGACGGATCCCTTCTGGGATGTGGAACCGCTGGAGGCTGATGTGGTTATCGTCGACGAAGTTTCCATGGTTGACATTCCCCTGATGGCCGGCCTGCTCCAAGCGCTGAAAAAAGGCGCCCGGCTGGTGCTGGTCGGCGACCGGGATCAAATCCCTTCCGTTGGACCGGGCCAGGTCCTGCGGGACATCATTGAGTATGACGTCGGGGCGATCCTCTGCTTGAATCATATTTTTCGCCAAGCCGAGACATCGGCGATTGTGACGGAGTCTCACCGGATCAGATCAGGCATCCTTCCTGATCTGTCCGGTCGCAAGGACTTCCTTTTTCTCCGGCGCAACAGCAGTACTGAGATACTGGACGCGCTGCTGCAGACGGTGAGCCGCGCCATTGAACGGGCCGGTTACGACCTCGCGGATATACAGGTGCTCTCGCCGATGCGTTTCACTGAGGTTGGCGTTTGGAACCTCAACAAGTTGCTGCAGGAGCAGTTGAATCCTATGAACACAGGTAAAAGAGAGGTTAAAGCCGGAGGTCATGTCTTTCGAACTGGTGACAAGGTGATGCAACTAAAAAATAACTATGAAAAAGATGTGTTTAATGGCGATCTTGGTTTTATTGAGGATATACTGTTAAGCGGGGAGGAAGAGGCCGACGAGGATACCATCGTCGTGCGTTTTGACGAGGGGCCTGTATCCTACGGCCGATCCGAGTGGGATCAGTTGATGCTCGCTTATGCCACTACTGTACATAAAGCGCAGGGGAGTGAGTACCCCGTTGTGGTCATGCCGATGACCCTTCAACACCGGCGGATGTTGCGGCGCAACCTGGTTTACACGGCGGTGACACGAGCCCGTGATAAGGCTATCCTGATCGGCGTGCCTGATGCGCTCGCTTTTGCGGTGACAAATGAACAGGACGCTTTTCGTTACAGCGGTCTTCCACAGTATTGGGGTGAAGAAGCTACGGTGGAAGTGGGGGAAGGCGATCCGATCGATGGCAAGGACCCCGAATAATCGCAACCCCGTTAAGAATGCCCCGAGATAAAAATGAACCGAAAAAAACAATCTTTTTTTCTCGAAAAATTGGTCCGATGGTCATACCTCTAGGAGGATTTCTCTCAGTGATGAAGAAAGTTTTTGTCACGGGGGAAAGGGAGTGTTAACGTGGAATTACGTCCAATCCGCACGAAGAAGATATATGAAGAAATTGTCGTACAGATTAAAGAATTGGTAAAGAGCGGGAGCCTAAAGGCAGGCGACCGCTTGTTGTCGGAGCGGGAATTGGCAGAGAACCTAAAAGTCAGCCGGGCGGCCGTCCGGGAGGCGCTGAGCGCCTTGGAGGCCATGGGTATCGTTGATATCAAGCCGGGCGACGGCGCTTTTATCCGCCAACCCTCTGAAAATGGCGTGATCGAACCATTGGCCATGCTGCTGCTTGTGGAGAAGGATCTGCCGCGGCAGATCCTGGAGGTGCGTAAAATCATGGAGGTGGGCGCTGCCGGTCTCGCGGCCCAACGGCGTAAAGAAGGTCACCTGAGATCGATGAAAGCAACCTTGTTGGAAATGGAGCAGGACATCCAAAACGGAGAGGTTGGAGAAGAGGCCGATTTTCGGTTTCATTTTGCCCTTTCGGAAGCAGCCGATAACTCCCTGCTGTTGCGATTGATGCAGACGATTTCTGATACTATGCGGGAAACACAGCGCAGCAGCCGGATCCAACTGCTCTCTACACCGGGTGTAAGAGAACGCTTATTGGAGGAGCATCGCGGGATTTTCCGGGCCGTCGAAGCGCAGGATACGGCGAAAGCGCAGGAGTTGATGTACGATCATCTCCAACGGGTTGAACAATCGATCTACAAGTCGATGGAGAAATAAGTTTTAAAAACAAGAAGGCCTTCAGTCGAGAAGACTGAAGGCAGGTTGCTTGGAGGCAGGCGAGAGGGATTCGAACCCGTTCGATCGAGGCGCCACGAACCTGCGATCTTGTCCTTTTCTCGCCTACCCCCGTAGGGCCATCCATTGGATGGCGAACAGGCGCGGATGGTGGGAGTTGAACCCACGCAGGCCAGCTTTTGACCGGTGCTCCTCCGCGAGCACACCCGCTCAATGCCATAGTGTACAGTATTTTTTGGTACAGGTCAAAGTTTTAGATCGCTTTTGCCTGTGGTTATGTACACTTTTTTTGGTTTTTGGTCGGGGTATTTAAGCCATTGCAGATTTGTTTCACCATACAGGGATGGTTATCCTGCTGATTTGTCGACTTTTTTGTTAGACCAGAGGGTATTGCAGGGTAACGGTCACATGAGGATATAACTTAAGTTACGAAAAATGGGAAGGGCTTTCGATAATTGTGGCCAGAATCATTTTAAAATTGGATCCTGATAGGCAACTCGATGACGAACGACTGCGTGTCATTCTGCGTTCTGACGTTGATGCTATCGTCGTTGGGGGCACACAAGGGATAACACCGGAAAAAGTGAAGGTGTTGCTCGATCGCCTTCAAGGCTTTCCCAGAGAAATTATTTTGGAAGTCACCGATGCTCGATGCGCTGCGGAAGGCGCATACCAGTTTTGGGTTCCGGTGGTGTTGAATTCACGGGATCCCCATTGGATTATCCGAGCCCACGCCCGGGCGATAGGTCAGTGGAAGGACCCGCATGTTACCGACCGGTTGCTTCCGGTCGGTTATATTGTTTTGAATGAGGAATCGGCTGTCGCATCGTTAACCGTAGCCGATACGACCATAGACGATGAAGAACTGATCGGGTTGTGCATGGTCGGTCATTACCTTTTTCGATTTCCTCTCATTTATATCGAGTACAGTGGCAAATGGGGCTGCATGGAGCGACTGGCCCGGATCCGCGGGCGAATACCGCAAGTTCCTCTCGTATATGGCGGAGGGATCCGCGAAAGCTGGCAGGCGAGAACCGTCTCCTCGCTCGTAGATACGGTGGTCGTGGGAAACATGCTCTATGAGAATCATGCGCAGGAACTGGAGTCGCGTTTGCGGGTGCTTTGTCAGGCGATTCGCGCCGATGTATAGGATAAAAATGGATCTTGCGTTTTAAGTGTTAAGGTGTTATAGTATCATTCGTTGTGATTCTACAGCCCCCAAGCGGGCAGATTTGTTCTTGCCAAAGATTGGTTTATTGACAGATGAATTGCTTGGGTGTAAAATGACAGAACACGAAACATTCTACTTAAAAGACACAGTATTTTGAGTAGAATGTCTTGGTCCTTGAAAATCGAACAGTTGCGAATCAAAAGCGTGCGAAACCAATCAATTCCGCTGCTGGTCGCTGATGCGCAAGCGTTGTCAGACGTAAGTGTGTCAGAGGATAGCGGCGGAAGGAACGATTGTCGGCAACGACGGTC
>NZ_WXEY01000041.1 GCF_009877425.1 Heliomicrobium undosum
TTGTTTTCATTGGTGTTCAAGGTATTAGACAGAGAAGACCTATCCCAGTGAGCAGGTGCTGGAAAGGACAGTGGCATCCTTTCCGAACGGTTCGATTCCGACCACTGGCTTAACCACCGCGAGGTGGTTATTTTTTTAAGGAAAAAACCCCGCCTCTAATCGAGGTTGGGGTTTTCTCGCACCCACACCCGTTCCAGGCATTCCTCCAATGCGCGGGTCATCTCCTCCGTATGCACCCGGCTGACAACGGCCCGCTCCGAGGGGTCGGTGTAACACCAGGAAGCCATGGCGCAGTCTTCGCACCGGCCTTCGGGGTGGGGGCGGGGAAAAGGGATGATGATGGCCATCGCGCACCTCCCCAAAAACGGTCAGGGTTCATAAAAGCTTATTACCAGCGCGATGAAAATATGAAAGCCGCCGGTTGCCCACGGCGGCTTGAAGATACATGACTTACCGGTCCGCTCCCCGTTGGACAAAGGTGTGGCAGTCCGTCTCTACGTCGGTGTTGGCCCCTCCGCCGGTTACGTAAATCCCCGTAGCGTTGCAACGGTTCCCGGCGTCCCAGAAATTGCAGTTTTGAACGGTGCAGGTGATCGTCGGCACGGCCTGTTTGCCTGGCACGAAGGCCTCTTGGAGCACACCGCCCCAGTTCGTATTGTCCAGAGAGGCAACCATCGTTCCCAGCCCGCGCTTGCTGAAGGTCTTGCATTTCGTTCCTTCCGATTCTTTTGGCATATCGCCCTGTTCATTTAAAATGTCGATATTGGCGGCGCCGCAGATCTTGCCCGGCAACCAATGGTTGCAAGTCGACACCTCACAGACCACATCCGGTCTTCCCATGGAACCACCTCCTAGCGGTAATATGGGCGAAGACGCGTGAAACTATGTATTGACCAAGATTCTCGTAGCATTGCGAGTAAGAATCTGCTAACATAGTGCATGATATCTTAAAGAGGAGGAAACACACATGGATTCCCAACGCAAAAGATGGGCGCTCCCCCTGGCCCTGCTCGTCAGCGCCGGCATGCTGGCCTCCAGCGTGCTGACAGGCTGCTCGTCCGGGAAAGGGGCTCAAAATACGCCTGAAGCGAGCGAGATCATCATCGGCGGCAACTATGAACTCTCGGGCGGCAACGCCACCTACGGCGCGGCGGCCGTCAACGGCATCAAGCTCTACATCGATGACCTGAATGAAAAGGGCGGGGTGCTCGGCAAGAAGGTCAAGTTCGTCTCCCTCGACAACAAATCGGAAGCCGGTGAAGCCAGCAACGTCGCTGCCCGGCTGATCAACCAGGAAAAGGCCGTCGCCATTCTGGGCGGCGCAGCCTCCAGTTCCACCGTCGGTTTTGTCAAGCTGGCCAATGACAAAAAGACCCCTGTCATCTCCTCCTCGGCCGTCGCCGCAGAGGTGACCGTCGACGAAACAGGCAAGACGCGCGACTACGTTTTCCGCGCCTGCTTCACCGCCCCCTTCCAGGGCGAGGTGATGGCCCAGTACGCCCTCGATTCGCTGAAGCTGAAAAAGGCCGCCATCCTGGTGGACAACCAGTCCCCTTACAGCAAGGGATCCGGCAAGGCCTTCAAGGACTACTTTGTCAAGAACGGCGGTCAGGTCGTCGCCGAGGAAGGCTACGTCACCGGCGACAAGGATTTTCGTTCCGTCCTCACCCGGATCAAGGGCGTAGACGCCGAACTGATCTACGTCCCCGGCTACTATGAGGAAGCCGGGTTCATCGTCAAACAGGCCCGTGAACTGGGCATGACCCTGCCGGTCCTGGGCGGCGACGGCTGGGATTCGCCGACTCTCGCCAAGATCGCCGGCGCCGAGAACCTGAACAACACCTTCTTCAGCACCCACTACTCGGAAGAGGAAAAATCCGCCCGCGTGCAGGACTTCATCGCCGCCTACAAGGCTAAATACGGCGAGAACCCGGAAGCCCTGGGCGCATTGGGTTATGACGCTGCGGCGATCCTCGTCGACGCCATCAAGCGCGCCAATTCCACCGATCCGGAGAAGGTCCGCGAAGCGCTGATCGCCACGAAGGACCTGCAGGCCGTCACCGGCACGATCAGTTTTGACGCGCAGCATAACCCAGTCAAATCAGCCGTCGTCGTGGAAGTGAAAAACGGCAAGTTCACCTTCAAGGACAAGATCACGCCGAAGAGCTAACAGCACGAAGGCAAGTCAAGACGCCGAGGCGCAGCGCCTTGGCAAAGAGACTCGTTCAACGGAATGGTGTTCCGGAGCGGGGCGTACCCAGGCGGGTTGCCCCGCTTTTTACTATACTTGGGAAGGTGACGGTCATGGACGATCAACGCGCTGAACTGCTCCGCCTCTACCGCCGCCTGCTTGATCATTTCGGTCCCCGGCACTGGTGGCCGGCCGATACAACCTTGGAGATGGTCGTCGGCGCCATCTTGACCCAAAACGTGGCCTGGAAAAACGTCGTGACGGCCATTGATCAAATGAAGCAAGCAGGCTTGCTTGACATCAGCGCTATCGCGGAAGCGCCGAGGGAACAACTGGCCCGGCTGGTTCGTACGACCCGTTATTACAATCAAAAAGCGGAGCGGTTGCAAGACTTCGCCCGGCTGATCGTCGAGGATTACGGCGGGAGGTTGGAAAACCTGTTGTCGCTGGAGGCGGGGGAGTTGCGCAAGCGGTTGCTGGCCATCAAGGGGATCGGCAAAGAGACGGCTGACTGCATCATCCTCTACGGCGCGCAACAGCCGATTTTCGTGGTTGATGCCTATACTCGGCGCATCTTTTCCCGCCTCGGCTTCATTTCCGAAAAGGCCGGCTACGATGAGATGCAGGCCTTTTTTGCCGAGCGCCTGGAACCGGATCTGTATCTCTTTCAGGAGTATCACGCCCAGATCGATGGCCTGGGCAATCGCCTTTGCCTGGCCAAAGGCCCGTCCTGTGCGGAATGTCCGCTGGGCGAGTATTGCGCCTATCATCGGGGGGAAGGAAAGGGGAACGATAGTGATGAGCCTTGATGGGCTGTGGACAGGCAGGTCCGCCTTGAATATGGGCAGATACGGTCTGTTCAGGCGATCGCTGAGGGGGGCTGCACCGCTGGCGTGGCCGCCGGTGTTGGTGACCCATCGCAGGCTCTGCCCAAGCGATAAAGGCCTGCTCGACGTCATCGCCGGGGCGATTGAGGGCGGTATTGGGGCAGTCATCCTGCGGGAAAAAGACCTGACAGGCAAGGAACTGCTGGATCTGGCGCAGCGTGCGCTGGCGTTGACACGGCCGGCCGGGGCGTCGCTGATCGTCAACGGCAATCCAGCCGTCGCCGTCGCGGCGGGGGCTGACGGCGTTCATCTCGGCGCCGAAGACCTGCCGCCCGCCAAGGTCCGCTCGATTATCGGTCCCGGCATGTTGTTGGGCCGTTCCATCCATTCGCCTGAAGAAGCGCAGGCGCTGGCGGAATCGGGCGAAGCGGCGGTCCTGGATTATTTTCTCTTTGGGAATGTCTTTGAAACGGCTTGCAAGCCGGGCAAGGCAGCAGCGGGACTTGACGCGTTGAGCGAAAGCGTTCGTCGCTCTCCCGTCCCGGTGATCGCCATCGGCGGGATCACGGCCGATAAGGCGCCCCTGATCGGTCAATCAGGCGCCGCCGGGGTGGCCATCATGTCAGCGATCATGACGGCCGCCGACCCGGTTGCCGCCGCGAGGGCCATCACCGTCTCCGTTGCCAAGGCTGCTGCTGGAGTTGTTGCAGGGGCCGTTGCCAGCGTAGCCGAATCCGGGGACGATTCCGGGATCCTCTACGGCATCATCGGCCGGGAGCAGGCGCCTGATGAGGCAACGCTGGCGGCCATGGCCGATGGTGCTTACGCCGGCGGTTGTGATATCATCCAGTTGCGAGAGAAAAACATGCCGACGGGCGAATTTTTGCGCCGCGCCCAAATCCTGCGGGAGAGGGCTTCCCGCTGGGGGAAACTGTTCATTGTCAATGATCGCATCGATATCGCCCTCGCCGCCGGCGCTGACGGCGTTCACCTGGGGGCCGAAGATCTCCCGCCTGAGGTAGCCCGCCAGATGTGGCCAAAAGGGATCATCGGCGTCACCGTCCGCAATCTTGCCCAGGCGCAGGCTGCCGTTGCTGCAGGGGCCGATTACGTCGGGGCTGGTCCGGTTTATCCGACGACATCAAAAAAACTGGACGCTCAGCCGCTGGGTTTCGCAGGCCTGCAGGCGATTTGCGATGCCATCGATATTCCTGTCGTGGCCATCGGCGGCCTGAATGCCGGCAGGATGGACGGGATCGGGAAGACCGGCTGCAGGGGTGTGGCCGTCATCTCGGCGCTGTTTCAGTCCAGCGATGCAACCGGTCATCCAGATAGGGGACAAGACCATGCCGCGCCATGCAGGCTGACCGCTCCGCAAGCACACGAAATGAGCGATAGGCCTGACGCCCGTGAAGCGTCTGTCCGATCAGTTGTCGAAGAGGCAGCCAGGCGACTGAAGGCCCTGCTTTAAAAAACTCCCGACCGGGCAGGAACGAAGGGCTCTTTTGTCCAAAGAGTTTTTCATAAAAAGTCTTCGTAAGCGAACCTCGCACATCCCTGAAATACCCCGAAAGAAAGAAGGATGACCCGTTGTATTTGGGAGCGCATCTATCGATCTCAAAAGGCTTTGAGTCGGCCGTCCGGGAGGCCCTTTCCATCGGAGCGACGACGTTCCAGTTTTTTACGCGCAATCCCCGCGGCGGGGCGGCCAAAACCCTTGATCCCGATGACATCGCCCGTTCCATATTGTTGCGCGAAGAAAACGGATTCGGTCCCCTGGTGGCCCACGCGCCCTACACGATCAACTTGGCAGCCCCGAAAGAGGAGACCTGGGCCTTCGCCAAGACGACGCTGGCCGCTGACATCGTCCGGATGGCTACGGCGCAGATCCCCTACATTGTTGTCCACCCCGGCAGCCATGTGGGCCAGGGGATTGAGGCTGGGATCGAACGGATCACCCAGGCCTTGAATGAGATTCTCCGGCCCGACCAAGGCGTTATGGTGCTGTTGGAAGGGATGAGCGGCGCAGGCACCGAAGTGGGCGGACGCTTTGAGGAACTGCGAGCCATCATCGACGGCCTGCAAGTTCCGGAGGTCGTCGGGGTGAATCTGGACTCCTGCCATCTGTTCGGCGCCGGATACGATGTAAAAAGCGATTTCGCCGCTGTTCTCGATGCCTTTGATCGGATCGTCGGGCTTGAACGGCTGAAGGCGATGCACATCAACGACAGCCAGCAGCCGCTCGGTTCCCATAAGGATCGTCACGCCCTGCTCGGCCAGGGCTTAATCGGCAGCGATGCCCTGGCGGCGCTGGTGAATCACCCCGCGCTGGCTGGTCTGCCCCTCAACCTGGAGACGCCTGGGGAGATCGATGACTATCGCCGGGAAATTGCCTGGATGCGTTCGGTTCTGAAACAATAGACTATAGACGTAAGGGATGGAAGAAACATGATTTTACGCAAAGCCCGGATGAACGATGTGGAGGACATCCATGCCCTGATCAGTGAGAGCGCTGCAGAAGGGCTCATGCTGGCCCGGTCGCGGAGCTTGCTCTACGAGGGGTTGCGGGATATCACCGTCGCCGAAGAAGCGGGGAAGATCGTGGGCACCGGATCGTTGCATATCTTATGGGAGGATCTGGCGGAAATACGCGCCCTCGCCATCAGCAAGGACGCCCGGGGAAAGGGAATCGGCAAGGCCATCGTGGACATGCTGATCGAAGAGGCCAAAGACCTCGGGATTGACCGTGTTTTTGCCCTCACCTATCAGGAGGGTTTTTTCTCCAAATGCGGATTTTCAGTGGTGCAAAAGGAACAACTGCCCCATAAGGTTTGGAAAGAATGCATCGACTGCCCCAAGTTCCCCAATTGTGACGAGGTGGCCATGCTGCTCCAGGTGAAGCAGTAGCTGTCCAATCAGCGAAGCCGCCGGAATATGCCTTCGAGTGCTCCGTCGTCACGCCTTCGGCTATGTACATACCACCGACCGGAACTGCCAAGCCAGCAAGGAATCTTTGGCTTGCAAATGGCCGGTGGGAACGAGAGGAAGGGAAATAGACCGTGACGGAACAACCGTTGAAGGTTCTCTTCGTATCGGCAGAGGTTGTCCCCTTTGCCAAGGCCGGAGGTCTGGCTGATGTGGCCGGTTCATTGCCGCGGGCCCTTGCCTCCCTAGGCGTCGACGTCCGTGTGGCCATGCCCCGCCATGGGCAAATCCCCCGTGGCGCCTATGTGACCGATTACATGGTGGAAGTGGACGCCCGCAAGGAGACGGCGGTGATCCGCGAAGGCCGGATCGAGGCGCTGCCTGGGGGAAAGCCCGTCCCGGTGTACTTTATCGACAACTACCAGTATTTTGGCCGTGAAAACATTTACGGCTACAGCGATGACGGCGAACGGTGGGGTTTTTTTTCGCGCGCCCTTCTGGAGATGCTCGAACCGATCGATTTTATCCCCGACATCCTTCACTTCAACGACTGGCAGTGCGGCCCCGCCATCGCGCTGCTCAAAGAGGAATACCGCCATCATCCGGCCTATCGACGGATCGCCAGTGTGTTGACAGTGCACAATCTGGAATACCAAGGCCATTTTGGTCGTGACATCCTCCGGTTCATCGGGTTGCGCCAGGACCTCTTCCGCCCCGATGCCCTGGAGTTCTATGGTCAGGTGAACTACATGAAGGCCGGGCTGGTCTTCGCCGATCTGATCAACACGGTCAGCCGCACCTATGCCGAGGAGATCCAGACGGGCGAATACGGCTGGGGTCTCGAGGGGCTGCTGCGGCTCCGCCACTCCGATCTCTTTGGGATCGTCAACGGCATCGACGTGGAGGTCTACGATCCGGCGACAGATCCCCACATTCCCCATCACTATTCAGCAGACAACATGGACGGCAAAAAGCGGAACAAAGCGGAACTGCAGCGGCAGTTTGGCTTGCCTGTGTCAGACGCGCCGCTGTTGGGTCTGGTCCACCGCCTCGTCGATCAAAAAGGGATCGATCTCTTCGAGGGGATCGAGGAGGCCTTGTTCCAGGAGGAACTCCAACTGGTCGTGGTGGGGCAGGGAGACCCCCGCTATGAGGGTCTTTTCCGGCGGTTGAAGCAGCACTTTCCGGAGAAGGTGGGCCTCTTTATCGGCTTTGATTCGCCGCTGGCCCAGCGCGTCTATGCCGGCAGCGATTTTTTCCTGATGCCGTCGCGTTTTGAACCTTGCGGTCTGGGCCAACTGATCGCCTTCCGTTACGGCGCGATTCCCATCGTCCGCTCGACAGGGGGGTTGGCCGACACGGTTACGGACGCACGCTTCCCCAATGGAAACGGAGTAGTCTTTGAAACCTATCAGCCCGATCACTTTCTAGAGGCCATCCGCAGGGGCCTCGATCTGTACCGTCAGAAAGAGCGCTGGCAGCAGCTGGTTTCCAGGGTAATGCGGCTCGACCACTCCTGGCGGAGATCGGCCGATGAGTACATGCAACTCTATGGGCGGGCGCGACGAAAGGTGAATCCGGAACTGTAGTTGCGATAGGCCTAACCTTGTCCATACACTCGATCGAAGGTATACTTGAACTTGAGATTGATTTCCAGGGGGAGGTTGGGCATGCGTTATCAGGTCTTGGGTACGACCATGCAGGCATTGAATATCGACTTGGAACCGGGTGAGCGCATTTATACGGAATCGGGCGCTATGACATGGATGTCGTCCAATGTTCGCATGGACACAAACTTCAAAGGCGGCTTGTTCAAGTCTCTCGGTCGCGCCCTTTCCGGGGAATCGCTGACCTACACCTTCTTTGAAGCGATGGGGGGACCGGCTAACATCGGCTTCACCCCCTCCGCGCCGGGGAAGGTGTTGCCCGTTGAACTCGAGCGCGGCTACGAACTGATCTGCCAGCGCGATTCCTTTTTGTGCGCTCAGGAATCGGTGGAGATGAGCATCTTCTTCCAGCGTAAACTCGGCGCCGGTTTTTTCGGCGGAGAGGGATTCATCATGCAAAAGCTCTCCGGTAGTGGCATGGCTTTTGTTGAGATTGACGGCGAAGTCGTCGAAAAAAAGCTGGCTCCCGGCGAGCGGCTGATGGTTGACACGGGGCATGTTGCGATGATTGAATCCACTGTCTCGATGGATATTCAGATGGTCAAAGGCGTTAAAAACGCCATTTTTGGCGGGGAAGGACTGTTTTTGACCAGCCTGACCGGCCCCGGTCGCGTGTGGATCCAGACGCTCACCCTCGCCAACTTGGCAGGCCGGATATTGGCCCACGCCGGGAAACGGGAATCATCAGGCGGTATTGGCAGCTTGACCGATTTCTTTGATGATTAATTTAGATTTGTTTTGACAGAGTTATACAGAGATTCGCGCGATGCGGAAGGATAAAGCCGAACCATGTCGAAATTAAGCATCAAGGTATGTCATTTTAAATGCCCGCGAGGTGAAGAACCCAACGATGCTGGCGATAATCGGTTTTATTCTGATCGTAAGCGCATTACTGCTGGGGCTCTGGTGGTTCTTTTTGCAAGGGACGCCCTTTGGCCAACTGCCGTTGATGGTGGTCGGATGCGCCCTCATGTGGTTGATCGCCCTCAGCTTTCCCCAGATCACCCTATTGCCCAGCCCCTACCTTTTTCTGGTTGGGGGCGGGCTTTTGATCGCCTCTGTGGGTTTGGCTCGCACCTATGTCCAGGAGCAGAATCATGAACCGGTAAGCCCTCCGGCAGAAGGAGAGGCGGAAATGGAGGCGGAAGCGCCGGCATTGGCATCTCGGGCAGAAGGAGATGCGGAAACCGTC
>NZ_WXEY01000042.1 GCF_009877425.1 Heliomicrobium undosum
TTAAGAGTATCTCTTTGCCAAATTAAGTAGGGCTCTTCATTTTTCAAGACTTGCACTATTGGTCTTCTATGTAATCTATTCTTTCTTTTTTGCTTCCATATATCAATTGATTCCTTTTCAAGCTCTTCAGACTTCAATGTAAAAACATCAATAATTTGAGATATAACATCCTCACTAATATTTAACTTTTTTGAGGCACTAGTTAACAAAAATGATTTGCTTGCTATAAAACATGATGCGTCGATGGGTTCTTTCATACCATAACCCAAATAAGTTATAACACAAACAATGTTTGTGAAAGAATACCCATAATCTTTTATAAACGCTTCATCTAGCCGCTTAGGAAATTCGGATACAATGCTGTTAATCCTTGAAAGGACGTCTTCGTAAGAGCTTGAAGTGAGATGCTCCCATTCTTTTTGTCTAGAATAAAAACCTTGAATTTTTTCTTTACAATTATCTTCAAGAATTATATCTATTGGTTTGCGATAATTTTTCGGAAAAACGATCAACTTGGTATTGTTGGGAAATAATTTAAATGTTTGGTTTGATAATTGTGTGGTTATAAACGATACCTCTGCAGCAGCTACCGCACGTCCTAAATAGCCAGCTAGTTTTGGACTCGATATACCGTTGTTCCACGATGGTTTCATGAGGCATAACGTCTCGATTATATGTTTCATTGCTCTTCGAATGGTAGGTATGTTATCCTTTAGAAATTCATCCTCTTCTTCCGAGAACGATTCCTTATTGTTTCTCCATTCGTTGAAAATTTTCGTCCACTGTTCGTGTTGATAATAGATAAAATCTATTGTTGATAAATAATTTATTTTATCTAATTCTTTTTTCATTACCTGATAATAAAATCCATAAAGATCTTTTAATATATTATTAATAATTATTGGATCACTATATTCCCCAGGCTGGTATTTCCTTCTTAAAAAATATCCTGCTTCAGTATGCAGTTTAGACTGATCGATAGAACGCCAAACTTGTGTTCCATTAAAATCGATAAATACATTATCTTTATGGATTTTATTATTATATTTTTTCTTTTTCATTTTGTTTCACTCCTATAGCAAGCATTAATAAAATTGCCAACCAACATTCATCTCTAATAAAGCTAACTTGTAACATTGCAAGAATCACACATTACTATTAACTAAAGAAAAAGCAAAAAGTTCTTAGCTTTTTCCTCCATTAACACTTAATTATCCCCTCTTTAACTGATTTTTCAATTGTTCCAACAGTTACGGCATCCATGGCTTTCAGCACGTCAGCGAGCAGACCAGGACTGAACCCGGTTTCCACACAGATGGTCCATTTCCCGTATTTGGATCCTGATTTCGGTGCTACTGTGCTCTTTTGCCAACGTTACATCCGCCCACTGCTACGGGATATGGTTCGCTTTTTTATTCAGCTTGGTTGCCCAGATGACGTACTGGCGGTAATCAATACCCTTTTCTTCACACCATGTTTTTGCGGTCATGCCGCTTGCTCGACATTCGGTCACGATGGCCAACTGTTCTTGCGTAGTCAACCTTATACCTCCATTCTCATGTTTGAATGGAGATATTTTCGCATTCTTAGGACTGCCTGACCATGCGCCTGAACATTAAGCGCTTACTGACAACGGGCTATAAAAAAACACACAAGATACTTACTCGTATCCTATGTGTGTCGCTCTTGGCCGGTTTAATCATTATTATGAGTGCCCTTCCATGACCGAACGTAAATACGTTCCCCTTCTTTCTGTTCTACGTTTTCACCCGGTTGCAACAATCGACTGTATATCCAATTTCCGTCTTTCTTAACGTAAGCAATCGCTTTTTTCTCTAAGATAATCTCTTCTATTAAGTGAATGGCTTGATTATATGTTTCTTCTTCTGTTGGCGCATAACCGATATGTGTATGCCACCAGTCAAATCCGACCGTGATCTCTTCGTCTATTGTAGATATGAATAAGACTGTATCTTCATCATGCGGGGAAGGGATACTCACTTCAAGATAAGCCTCATCTCGGTCAGTGTACGGAGTTATCTGTATATAGGGTTTTAACTCAGGGAATTTCGCCAACAATTTATCGGCAAATACTTTGGAAAACTCATTTAATTCCACGGTGATCCTCCTTATCTCTGATTGTACCCCCTCATTTCAACGGTGTATTCACTTCACTTCCGGGAAGCTCAGTAATTCATCAAAGACACTCTTCTTGATCATCTCACGTGAATTGACCGGAACCAGATCAATCGATTTCCACACCACGTTCTTGAGTCCCCAGTAGTCGTGTGTGACCTTTTCGTTTTTGGGCTTACTGATCCAATTCTCGCCGCTCTGCTCTATGTCAAACTTATCCTGCATTCGAGTCGGATAATAAAAGAACCAGTGATCACTTACAGAGATGGTCGTCCATGGCCTGTTTTCAAAGTCAAAGGTGAACTTGCCAAGCGTGATTTGGGGAACAGGCTTACGACCGACATATTTTTTTGACTCGTCAGACAGAAGCGCCTCGACGACGTAAATGGGGCCGTTGCGCATTTCCGATCCATTTTTGAGTATGGGGTCTTTGGCCAACTGAAAGGGTTTGATAAAGCTGCTGATGGCCCAACCGCCGGGATCGGCGTCGCTTTTCCACCGGATAAAACGCGGGACTAATGGCACAAACCCTTCTTTAGCCCCGACGTTATCTAACTCGCCAAAAAAACGATTCAGGTTCTCGTAGGTTTGATACACCACCGAAACAGCCTTGCAGATATTATCGCCTATCGCGTCATGGTTTTTCGTTTCATTTAAACTCATAGTGATCTCCTCCCCGAATGTCCGCCGTCGGCCAGGCAATGAGATTGAGTTCATCATAAAAAACATAGCGCAGGCCATCACAAACGAATTTATCTTTGTCATATCCATCAAATCCGCTGAAAGACATAAAACCTTTCCTTGATAGCAATTGGGCAATATCCGAGAGGATAAGCTGCTGCCAGATAGGCAGTTCCTGCTTTGATGCCCTATCGGTTGCCTTGAATACATCCTCCCATGTGAGAAACCCCAGCGTGACACCCTCGGCCACAATGTTCCGTTCATATGTACTCCGGGCTATCGTCGCCGCCACACCGGACGGGGCAAGCAGCAGCAAATAGGCGCTCCGATTTGAAGCGATTGATTTTAGCAGTTCGGCATATCTGGCTAACTGATTGAAACTCTGTTGCCGCTCTTGATCACCGTTGTTACTGACATCATCATCGCTGGATAAAAGGCTGTTGTACTTTACTTCAATACCGATGATGTACGTCGGTGTTTCCAGGAGTACATCGATTTCGCCAAGTGTGCTGTGCTTTTCCCAGAATCGCAATTTGAAATCATGGCCCGATGTCACGCTCAATGCATCGTTAAAGGTTGCTGGTTGCCCCTGATCGGCAGTCAGCCATATCGCTTCCTTCAGCACAACTCCGAGGCCTATTTCAAACGGCAAATATCGTAACGCGCCAAAACAATCGCCTGTCAATTTGTCTTCCATCCGTTCCATCCGATCCGAATGGGCGTCGGACAACTTTCCGTAGTTTTCAGCCAGCAAGGTATCACCGCCTTTCGATGGCTTGGTCGCCATTTCCCGGGATAACTTCCAAGTCATAGACCCGCTTAACAACAGGGGGCTTTTCAGAGACAAAAAAGCCACTCCTTTGGTTGACCCCAAAAAAGTGGCTCGAATAACTTATAACCGATTAATTAGGCAAGCTTGAAACCAACTCGCCTAACTGGCGATTACAAAAATTTGGTGGAGGCGGCGGGAGTCGAACCCAGCGTCCGAAGAAGAGCCAACAAGGGCATTTACGAGCGTATTCTGTCGTTTAAGGTTTCGCCATCCTTCCGCACAACAGACAGAGCGTTGGTCAGGCTATCTCGATAAGTCTCGCTCGAACCTCCGAGAATTGGTCCGAGCCAGCTCCCTTAAATGACCCCTTACATCCTCACCGAGAGCACAGAGGAGAAGAGGTTAGACTGCAATTAAGCAGCTAAAGCGTAGTTTTCTTCGGCAATTAAAGCCTTCCGCCCTTTTTACGGTCCTGGCGGCAACCCGGCTCGCGTCCCAGGCCAACCCGTTCCCCGTCGAAACCATTACGCCCCCATATGCGTGTATCAAGGGAAATCCCATGATCCTGGTTCAACGGACAAACTATCTTGAAAAACGTCTCCTAAAGATAGGTGTCCGGATGACTATGTTGTATTCTAACACAAACACAGGGAAAAATCAACGCCATCCATAGTTTTTAATTACTGGATATTTTTTATAAAATGCGGTTGACTTGCTCCAGGTCAAAGCGCTTATCGGCGCCAAAGCTGGAATATAATGATAATCGATAATGTTTTATTGTAAAACGATAAATGGTGTGTTAAGCTCAAGCCAACAATACATCGCGAGGTGCTTTTGATGAAACGTGAAACTCTCTTTCTAAAGTTGGCTGTCATTCTCATGGGCTTTCCGGTTCTTGCTTTGTGCGTATTTGTGGTGCCTGAGATTGCGAATTTCGCAGCAGAGTTGTACCCCGATTGGGCTTATATGAAACATCTCGTTTCCATTGATTTGTATGCGACAGCGATTCCTTTTTACTTTGCTCTCTATCAAGCTTTTAAACTGTTAGGCTATATTGACAAGAACGAAGCGTTCTCGGAATTATCTGTAACGGCATTAAAGAGTATAAAAAACTGTGCGATTACAATCAGTATCTTGTATATGGCCGGCATGCCGCTCTTCTATCTCATGGCGGAGGTAGACGACGCCCCAGGTATCATACTCATCGGAATGGTCATGATTTTCGCTTCAATGGTCGTTGCTATTTTCGCTGCTGTACTTCAAAAGCTATTGAAAAATGCCATCGATATAAAATCTGAAAATGATCTAACGGTCTGAGGTGAATAACATGACTATAATCATCAATATCGATGTCATGCTGGCAAAAAGAAAAATGAGTGTCACCGAACTTTCTGAACGAGTTGGGATTACGCTGGCTAATCTTTCTATATTGAAAAATGGAAAGGCAAAAGCGATTCGATTATCCACGCTAGAGGCGATTTGCAAGGCTTTAGAATGTCAGCCTGGGGATATTTTAGAATACAAAAGCGACGAAGACAGCCAGGGATAATAATGTTCGGTGAATAAACATTGTAACGGAAGGTAAGACTGAATATGGCAAGGGGAGCAACACCATGGACATGAGCAAATTGATTATTGAAAATATCGCCAACCCTCATGAGTTGGAGAGAATGTTTAGAAAAGATCCCGAGGCGTTTAAAAAGTCATTCCCGTACGCCTGGGAAAAAAGACCTGATTCCCACGTTCTTGCCGTTTGGTATGAAAGATTGCATTTCAAGGAGACGGCAAATACAGAAAAGGCTTCTTTGCTTCAGAAAGACTTCTTATCCATGGGCATTTTAGCAATTCTGGCCGGGATAAGCACCAGGGTGATTTTGCATCTTACGGAACAGCAAGCCATCGCCCCGATCAACCTGGTTTTTGGCATACTTCCTTTTATTGCCGCTTATTTTGTGTACAATAATCCCCCCAAAAAAAATGTTCTTTACACCCTCGCATCGTTATTTCTCATCTCCGTATTTTATATGAATATGCTTCCGCAAGAGCAGACAGACAGTATTATCCTGGCTTATCTACACCTTCCTATTTTCTTATGGGTTCTATTAGGGCTTGCATTTACAGGAAATGAATATGGCATAGGCAGCACGAGATTAGCCTATCTCAAATTTAACGGGGAATTCTCCATACTCTACGCCAGCATGGCCATCAGCGGAATGGTGCTCACAGCATTAACCATGCAGTTGTTCACTTTTGTCGGCATGGATATCTCGGAATTCTATTTTGAAAATGTCGTTTTATTTGGCGCTGCCGCTCTCGCGATCGTGGCTACTTACCTGGTAACGAGGAACCTTAAAATTGCTAAAAATATTGCGCCCTATATAGCCAAAATTTTTAGTCCCCTTGTACTGGCCACATTGCTGGTCTATCTTATCACGGTGATTTGGGTCGGAAAAAATCCATTCATGGACCGCGATTTCCTCCTATCCTTCAACGGAATACTCCTTTGTGTATTGGCCGTTACCATATTCTCCATTACCGAAAGCGGCACAGACGAGAAAAAGAACATTTCCGATTATATCAATTTCGCCCTCATTGTTCTTGCTCTGATCATTGACAGTGTGGCTTTATCGGCCATCATGTTCAGGCTCTCTTCTTTTGGGATTACGCCCAACAGACTTGCCGTTTTAGGCGTAAACATACTTATCTGGGCCAATCTCATTTGGATTATGCTCTCCTATATGCGGTTTCTGCGAAACAAAACCGGACCTTCCACCATCCAAGATGCCGTTACGACGTATTTGCCGCTCTACGGACTTTGGGCAGCTATCGTTACATTTACTTTTCCCTTCATTTTTTAATAGAGCGCTCTCAAGCGCCCCTATCGGTCCCGCCTACCGGCGGGACCTTTTTTACTCCATTGGCATATGATGGAGCGAACATGAGGAGGTGCTCAATAGTCATGGATCGGAGACCACCGACCGGCTATCCGAAAGTGCCCTACACGCCGATAGCACCTGAGCGCTTGGTGCCGCCGCCGCCGCCGCCACCGCCGCCACCACCGCCGCCACCGCCGCCGC
>NZ_WXEY01000043.1 GCF_009877425.1 Heliomicrobium undosum
TTGTATGGAAAGTATTTTGAATTATCATTTCATAAAGATGTTACTTTTTTATACGGTATGAACGGTTGCGGAAAAACTACAATTCTCAATATATTGCACCATATTATATCAGGGAATCTGCTTAATTTAAGAAAATACGATTTTCGTTATCTTGAACTAATATGTGCAGATGATAAAGAAAACCACAAAAGTATTAAGATTAAAAAGTCTAGCATTAACTCGAACGCGCCGTACGAAATAGTTTTTGAAGACATATCCGGAGTTATATATCCGTTAAGTTCAGGTGATAAGTCGTCAATACATGACGAATTTACTTTTTACAAATCTATAAACCATGACGATGATTCAATTGAGAATGAAGATTTAAATGTTATTAAAGACTCTTTTAGTCAAGTAAGAGAAAAGATTAGAAGTGTTTTTACCCCAATTTATCTTCCACTTACAAGAAAAGACGGTAATTTCGATGAAAGATTTTCAAGACGCCCTTCAAGACCTCGAACTGAATCCTACTTAGATTCTTCAGTTCGCAGAGCAGTAATACTGGTCAAGGATTATAATCAAAACATTACATATTTAGAGAACAAACGTCTTGAATCTTTAAAGGGGGAAGTATTACATAAAGCTCTACTTACTCAGGACTTTAGTATAGATGAGCTTCTTTTAAAAAACCAAAGCTTATCTGTTGAAGATAGGGCAAACGTAATATCAGCTATCTCTGACTTGAGAATTTCTGTAGAAGAAGATCTTAACACCTTAATATATAAAATAGAAGAATCAAAAAATTCGTATTATATAAACGAAAAACATGAATTGGAAATAATTTCACCAATCGGTTTTGCTAACTATATTTCTGCAGTTTCGCAATTAAATAAATTTAGGGAAACCTCTAACATAATAAGGAAGGCAAACGAAGTAAGAAAGCGCTTGAGAAGCCATATTACAAATCTTTTAAGTGTAGTAAATAACTTTTTTTACGATGGTGGAAAAGAGATATATCTAGACAATGCTGGATTAATTAAATTTAGGAACCTAGGGACAGAGGAACCCGGAACAAGTGTAACTGCTTTATCATCAGGTGAAAAACAAATATTGATATTTTTCGTGTACATAATTCTTGGACTGAGAGTTAGTAATAATACAGGAATTTTTATTATAGATGAACCGGAACTATCATTGCATCTTGAATGGCAACAAAAATTTGTTCCAAGCCTACTAAATGTTACCAAGGAAATTCAAATGGTTTTTGCTACCCATTCTCCTGAAATAATTGGAGACATGTTGAATAATTGTGTAGAAGTGAGAGGATATTAAATGAATAAACCTCCTGCTTATAGTGATAGAGGAAGGGCAGCAGTAGCTACGCTTTATACTCCTTACAATGATTTAACAATTTTTGTAGAAGATAAATCTCTTCCACATTTATATTACGTAATATTTCAAAGAATGTTTAATGATAGATTAAAAATAAGGCGAGTAATCCCTTTGGGAGGAAAAAGGAAGGTCATATCTGAATTTAAAGCGTATCGTTCTGGAGTAAAAAGGCATCCAGAACCATGCTTTTTTGTTCTTGATAGAGATTTAGATCCCTACATTGGAAATGATCAAATTGTCGATGATGCAATTATATATCTTGAAGAGTATTGTATTGAGAACTATCTGATTGAAGAATGTTCTGTATTGAGAGCACTTCAGTGGAAACTTAATGACATACCTGATAATATAGCCACCATAGTCAATTATAAAGGATGGTTAGGTTCAATCATCGATCCGTTTTTTAACTTATTTATATCGTTTGCTGTATGCAGATTGCATGATTTAGGCGAAAATGCTAGCATAAGTCCTTTTGTTTTTATAGAGAATAATGGATACCTAGTAGATAATCTAAAAGTCGAGAACTACTTGTCCAAACTGAAAGAAAGATATTGTCTTAAATATGGAAAAAACGAAGATGATTTTAACGTAGAAATTGAAAACATGAGACAGGTTATTACACACGCTATTTTAGACAACATAACTACTGCTATTTCTGGTAAGTACTTATTAGCTAGCTTAATAAGATATGTTAATTTTATTTGCGAAAAAAAAGCTGATGAGAAATTTTTTATTGGTTTACTGGCGAATAATTTTGATATATCGAGACTTGATTATGCTAAGAATAAAATCATTGGTTTATGTAAAATAGGTGATGTTCCTAAATTAGCTTGAAGAATAATTGTTGTGTCCCATTTTCGACGCCGACAAAGTGCTCCGTCAACGAAATTTATAGTTCAATCGCTTGAAGAAACCTGTGCTTTGAGTTCAAGAAAAAAGTGCATCAGCGCGCGGAGAGCCGTCTTGAGATCGAGCCTGGACTTCTTCACTAAGACGCGAAAACAACCCTCCGAGTGTACGTAAGCGTCAATAATGCTGTTTTCGGCATAATAAAAGCACATAAAATGGCAACCGAAAAGTGCAGAGCCGGGTTGCCGGAATAAAAAGGGCACTTGCCAACATCCCATCAACCCCTTACCTTCGATTTGTGCAGATCGGATGGAGGGGTAGGAAAGGATGTTACAAATGCCGCAGCAACAGTTTATCAAGTTTTTGCGCGAACAGGAAGGGTGTTCGATCCAAGAAATCGCCGATCGGGTTCAAGTAAACTGGCGAACGGCAAAGAAATACGCAGATCGGGATAACTGGAACCGAGCTGTAAAGAGCACTGTACATAAGCATCCCGTGATGGAACCCTATGTGGAGATCATCGATACCTGGCTTATCGAAGACGAGAGACTGACCCGAAAACAACGGCATACCGCTGCCCGGATATACAACCGGCTGAAAAACGAGCACGGGTTTACCGGAAGCGATCGCACGGTTCGCAACTATGTCAGCAAGCGCCGCAAGCAACTGCAACTGGAACGAGCTCAACGCTACGAGCGATTGGAGCACCCTGGGGGAGAGGCACAAGTCGATTTTGGAACCATCCAGGTGAGCCAGGATAATCAATTGAAGGAATACAAAGTCCTCTTCGCCTCGTTTCCATACAGCAATGCCGCATTTGCCTACCCGGTGCCCAAAGAGAACCAGGAGTGCTTCCTCGAAGGCATGAAGCGGCTCTTTGAGCAAATGGGCGGTGTTCCTCGTCGGATCTGGTTCGACAACTTGTCGGCTGCGGTCGTGGCTGTGGAATCCCATGGGAAGCGACAATGCACCGACGCATTCTTGCGGTTCAGCGCCCACTACCGATTCGAGCCCGTGTTTTGCAATCCGGCCAGCGGCAACGAGAAAGGCCACGTAGAAAACAAGGTCGGCTATGGGCGTCGCAACTGGTGCGTCCCGCCGCCGGTCTTCGAGTCCCATGATGGGTTAGCCAAGGAACTGGCCGAACGGGCGCTGGCGGATCGGCAACGGAGTCACTACGCAAAAAGCGTCTCGATTGAAAGCCTCTGGGAAGAGGAACAAGCAAAGCTGCTTCATTTGCCGGACGAGCCGTACGAAGTCTTCCGCCTCGAACAGGCCCTGGTGAACAACTACGGCGAAGTTCGCTTTGAAACGGCCACACTCTCGATCCCCCAAAGCCGGCCAGGGGACACCGTATGGCTGAAAATTTCTTGGGACACCATCGATGTGCTGGATTCTCTTCATCGACGGTTGGCGCAGTTTCCGCGCCCGTACATGCAAAAGTCGATAGAGATTGACTGGAAAGCAGTACTGGATGGATTCAAACGCCGTCCACGCGCGGTGACCCATTCCTATTTCGCCGGAATGATGCCCCCGCCAATACGAGCGTTTCTGTCTGCCCCCGATCTTATCGAGCGAAAAAAGCATATCAGCAGCGTGCGCCAGTGGCTGGAGCGCTACAGCCTTTGCGATATCGCTGCGGCATTGGGGGCCGAGGCCGCTGACTCCGAATCCCTGGACTCCCTCTCGCCGGAACGGATCGAGCACCGACTCTATAAAAACCGACACCCGGAGTTTCGCCCCATCCCCTTTGCGGAGCCCTACACACCGGCAGAGATAATTGGCCGAACCCCGGACTTACAGGTCTATAACCGCCTGGCCGCTTTGGGGGGTGAAGCCCGATGAACGAGGAACTTCAGCACCTGTGCCGAAGACTCCGGCTGGCTCATATTCCTGAGGCCTTGTCTACCATTACCCCCAATTCCGATTCCATAGACTTTCTACTACAGATTCTGCGGGCGGAGACCATCGGGAGGTTGGATGCCAAACTCAAACGGCTCATTCACCAAGCCGGGTTCTCCCAACTGAAGACCTTGGAACATTACTCTTTTGACGGGATCACCTTTCCGGGAAACTGTACGTCCGAAAAACTGATGGGGCTTGACTTTCTTTCCCGCAAAGAAAACGTGTTGATGCTTGGCGCCGTCGGAACCGGCAAAACGCACCTGTCGATCGCGCTGGGCATCGAGGCCTGCCGGCAGGGAAAGCCGGTGAGGTTCTACCGGGTTGCCGATTTGGTCAGCCTGCTCCAACAGAAGCACGCCGAGGGACGGCTCCAGCGTTTTCGGCAAGAACTCATGAAGTGCGAATTGCTCATTCTCGATGAACTGGGCTACGTGCCCTTCCATCAAACCGGCGCGGAACTCCTCTTCCACGTCGTCGCTGATTGCTATGAACAGCAGAGCGTGATCGTCACGTCAAACTTAGAGTTTGGTCAGTGGAACAGCATCTTCGGGGATACTCGTCTAACAGCGGCTTTGGTCGATAGGCTGATCCATCATGCCCACATTCTGACCTTTGCTGGCGAGAGTTACCGCCTACGGCATGCCCTAAGCACTAAGAAAAACTAGCCAACATGTTGGCAAAGTGCCCCTGCACAAATCGGTTGCCGATCTCTGCATTTTTGTCTTGCCAAACACATCTCAACCATCCCGGATTACTGCGTTGGGGCCATCGAATTAAATAACGCCCAGATCCCTACCAGCCTAGAGTCGCATAATTTTAACGTATGGGTAGTCGGTGAATATAGGAGGGTGTTTAAATTTTACCGTAAAAAGTTTCTTTAAGGGGGCACAAACTATGCCTAAGTGGGATAATGAGGTTGCGAAAAAAATAATCTCGAAAATTGTAAGACCCGGAGAAGTTAGCGAATGGCTGGGGATGAAAAGTAATTGGGCATACAATCATATTTCTAAAAACCGTACAACGGGCAAGTGGTTAGAGGAGTGGTCAAATCTTGATGAGTTAGAACAGGAACGAATAAATGAAATGATCGAAAAACAGGAATTTACATATAACTCAAATGAATTAGGTAATAATAGGTTTATTGCTATTCGGAAGTACTTTGTAAACATTGAGGCAGAGACGGCTAAATATTTAATATTTGCTAGAAATGGAGAACGTATTGTATGCGTAACTGATTTGATTCCTCGCGAGGTAGAAAACCACTTAACAGTAGTATGGCCTTGGGATGTTCGTTTAAAAGACTTTGAATTGGCAAAAAAATTCAATATATTGGAAATATTCGGAAGGAGTTACGTTTGTCCCGATTATATTACACATGTGCTGATGAGTCAGATGTGTCGAGGTAGGACACGAGAATTTCAGCGTTCATATATAGTATCGAAATGTGCTAGAGACTTCGGGCATTATGGATATTTACGAAAAGATTCTTGGGATATTTTTAATGGTTATAAAGAAAAAATAAAGTTTTTTGCTGATAGTGACAACAATGTGTATTTTCCAGATCTTAAAGAACCTTTAGTTTCCCAAATGACATCATGGGCCAATAAAAGAGGAGGTTCATTAAACCAGTTAATCTCTCGTTTAGGCTACCAACGGATATACCACTTGGATAATCCGCTTCAAGACATAGTAATTCCTTTTTTTAGACCAGAAAACGTTGTAGATGAAGAAGTAATTAGTCATTCCGACTGGTTAAGTAAATTAAAGAATATTCAAAGCATGATACAATTAGAGAAAAGCACAGAGAAATACCGACAAAGACGAAGACGCGAATTGGCGGATTTATTGAAGCAGAAGTATATGTACCGTTGCCAGCTATGCGGGGAAGAAAACGGTGCCATTCCAATAATCGAGAAAGACGATGGGACGCATTATGTGGAAATGCATCATATTGTAGCGCTAGCTGACACTGGCAAAACAGAGGAAGCTAGATTAATTGCGGATGAATGGGGTAGTTTGGATACGTATAAGAACGCTTTAGTAGTCTGCCCACATCATCACCGATATTTACATTATCATCACGGAGGATTCAAAAATTTAATTTTTGAGAATGGTCCGAATGGAAAAGAAGAGGTATTTATAAAATCACGGAAAGGAACACGTATTCGCGTAGTAGAAAATTGGCACTTGGGGAAAATTGGAGATTGAGAGTAGGGCCTTCGTATGACATATGATTTTCTAATCATTTCAAAGGGAGCTATAAATCACGTGAAGGAGCATTTATATACACGAATCGAGTTATGCCTGTTTTAAACTGCTGTATCCGCTGATCTAC
>NZ_WXEY01000044.1 GCF_009877425.1 Heliomicrobium undosum
GGTGCGGCTGGATCACCTCCTTTCTATGGAGACTCGTCGCGACCGTCGCCTTTGACCGTTAAGGTCAAATGGAGACTGTGTCGCGAGATGTCGAGGTCGAACCGGCGGATACCTCCTGGCAGCAGCCTTTCTCGTCAAGAGCAGGGCGAACCAGGAAAGGTCTGCGCGGACTGGAACGCACGAACGATTGCAACTGTTTGATTTTGAGGGATTTGCATTGAGAGCAGATGACCCCGGGGAATGAAGCCCCTGGGGTCTCTTTGCGTTTTCCGATTACAATTTTTTGGTGGGCATTTCCGTTTTTCCAGTCATTTTTCTTTCCCATGCAAAGTCTAAAAGATAAGGCAAAGCCTGATTGAACTCCGAATGGAGGAATAGAGATGAAGATGCCGGTGCCGCATGCCCGTGGTGCGAGACGCAATCTTTTGGTAAGCCTGATCGTAATCCTTTCGTTGGGGATTGGGTCGCTTACATGGCTGCGCTTCACCTACCCCGAACTGACGCTGCGCTTGAACGGCGCTATCAACGAAATCTGGTCAAGCAAACTAGGGATGCCCGGTCTTCCCTTGGCCCAATCGATCTCGGTCCCCTTGCGTTTATCCGGCAGAGATCAGGATGGAGACGGCGTCGACGATTCCCTCGATATCGTTGCCGGGGGGCGGGCGGAGGTGCAACGGCGTCCGGCATACCGGAGCGCCTATTATGCCGGCGGTTACCCACCGTCGACAGAAGGCGTCTGCACCGATGTCATCTGGCGCTCCTTTCAGGAAGCCGGCTATGATCTTAAGGCGATGATTGACGACGATATCGCGAAAAACGGAAAAGTGTACCCGCGTGTCGGCGGACGTCCCGACCCCAATATCGATTTTCGGCGGGTGCCTAATCTGGTCAATTATTTTCAACGCCATGGGCAGTCTCTGACGACAACGCTGATTCCGGGCGATCTGGAGAACCTTGCCCAGTGGCAGCCGGGCGATATCGTCGTCTTCGGACTGGGCAGGCCGCAGGAGCATATCGGCATCATCACGGATCGACGACGATCTGACGGCGTTCCACTGGTTATCCATAACGGGGGACCAAATCCGAGAGAGGAAAATGCGCTCGTCACCTGGCCGGCGCCGATCGATTATCACTTTCGCTTTCAACCATGAAAAAATCGATGGCGACGGTTCGTCGTCACTCGCCGCCCGATTCTTGGAAAAAACATTGACTCGCCCAAATGGAATGGCAATTCTGGAGCCTCGAAAGCGTAAAATATCACAAACGATAAAAAGACTTACGGAGGTGAAAGGGATGATTCTATCCCAATGGCGACAACCATCGACTGAAGGGGTTGGTCCGATGAGTCCGGTCTACAATCAGCAGGCTAGCGTTGGTTCGCCTCCCGAAGAGGTTGGCGAAGCGAAAGGGCAGCCGTTGGATGCAGGAGAGGCGCAGAGCCTGGTGAAGATGGACTTATTTCACGGTTTCCCGTCCTTTTACGCCGATGGATACTCGATCGTTCATACCGGCGCATTTATGTAAAAAAGTCCTCCCCGTTCTTAAAAGGCGGGGAGGCTTTTACATGTACAATACCTCGCGGCTAACTTCGCCGCCGTCATTGAGCCAAAATCGGCCTGAATCAATACCGAAGGATATCCAGAAACTCCCGTAGTGACTCAAACAGGTCATAGTGAGAAAAAAGCAGGTCGACCACATCTCTGTCCAAGGCTTTTTCCCGCGCTGATTGAGTCAGGATGGTTTCTATTTTGTCTCGTCCCATGCCGGGGCGGTAGGGACGGTCTTCGATCAGAGCGGAGAAGACGTCTGCAACGGCAATAATTCGGCTGCCGAGGGGCAAATCAGAACCGCCGATTCGAAAAGGGTATCCCGTCCCGTTGGGTCGCTCGTGATGAAAGGCGGCCCATTCGGCCAGTTGTGAATAACCGGGGAGACGCTGGAGGATATGGTAGGTGTGATAAGGGTGACGCTTGATTACGTCATATTCCTCCGCCGTAAGGGCGCCAGGCTTTTCGAGAATCGATTCGGGAATGCTCAGTTTTCCCAGGTCATGAAGCAAACCAGCCACTTCGATTTGGGCAATGCCGGACGGGGAAAAACCGGCCAGGGAGGCGAGGTGGACCGATGATGACGCCACCAGGCGCGAATGGTGCAGGGTGAATTGACTTTTTCGATCGATGATTAAGGCGAAGATCATAAAGAGCTTCTTTAAATCGGTGTACTCGCAGGACGATTCGACGATGTCAGGCGAGATCATGCGCAAGGACAGGTCTTCTACATAAGGGGAGGCGAGGTCGAGCCAAAAGCTTTCTCTCCCAGCCAACTCGTGAAGGACTTCTTTCAGTTCGGGGCGGAACATGGTTCCGAAATATGCATTCAGTTGATCCATGGAGCTTTTGCGCTGGTGGAGGATATAGTCCTCTGTGAGAAGGATCTCGAGTCGATCGGCCAGATGGATGATGTCGCTGAGCCGAGTCAAAGCGTTCCGTTCCCTCTGATGTTCCCAGTAATCGTGATGATGCAAGATGATTTTAGCGATGTTTTCGAAGTTTCCAATATCTTTCAGCAGTTCATAACCTTTTTGGCTATGGGCATCTGCGTCCAGCACATGAAAACGGCCCAAGGCTGCCTTCTCGTGGAAGGAGGTGGCCCCGATGTCATGGATGCTGGCGGCGCAATAGAGGTCATACCGTTCTTGTCTCGGCAAGTCCATTAGGGATGCCATGGCGGAACTGATATATGCCACGCGGTTATGATGGTGATTCAGACCTGTCGAGGTGAAGTCTAGCACCATCGATAAGGTGTTCAACAGCGGTGGGAGGTTGATTTTTCCGAGCATTTGTAACCTCCTCATATATGAGAATATGCGTTTTTTTATTTTACCAGTTCTCTTTTTCCCAAGAAATATAATACGCCTAAAGTCGAAACGAAAAAGGTAGTGTCATTTAGGTTTCTACATGGCTACGTTTACCTGGATTTCCCTAAATCGCCGAGGGAAAGGGTGATAGAGCTGGCCTTTGTCCAAGCGCCTCAGGCCTTTTATAACCAAGACATCTTCCAATACAACCTGTTGCAGGGCCGCAACATACCGAACGAGCAGGACATGTTTATGCGGGTCGTGCAAGCCGGACGGGACCGGTACAACGCAGCCATGTACATCGGCAGCAACACCGTCTTCCGGCGGAGCGCCTTGGCGGCGATCGGCGGATTTGCAACGGGAACCATCACCGAGGATATGGCCACGGGCATGCTACTCCAAGCGAAAGGATTTCGCACGGTCTATCTGAATGAGGTTATCGCCGAAGGGCTGTCGGCCGAATCCTTTCCCGATTATATCCGCCAGCGAGTACGCTGGGGAAGGGGCAATGTGCAGACGGCCCGCAAGTGGAATCCGCTGACGATCCCCGGACTGACGCGGATGCAACGCCTCTTGTACGCCGATTCAGTCCTGTACTGTATGTTTGGGAAGGACACTGCCTTTCAGGTGACGCCCAAGGGGGTTACTGGTCAGCGGCGTTTTTTCATGCGCGGCTGGCCATGCCCAATCTGGTCCTGCTGATGCTGAGTCTCGCCGGCCTCATCGCCGGCGGTCTTGCGGGCGCCCTTCTCCTGGCCTGGGAGCCTCCGCGCATGCGCAAGACGGAACGGTTCGAACGCGCCTACCCGGCTGAATTGACCGTCGTCTACTATGACAGTCACCGGCATGGTTTTCAGGCGGCCATCGCGGCAACATCAGACGTCCAGGAAACGCCGCATCGTCCGATCATCAGTGAGGGAGAGATCCATGACGTTGGATTGGGAGGATGCCAGATCAAGCTTCTCCGTCGATCAGATTTTGCTGTCGGAGATGCCATCGCCGTGAACGTAGCGGGCGTTGACCGTCCTTTGCAGGGAATCGTTGTGAAGAAAGAAAGCCCTTTATTCGGGAAACCCCTTTTGCGTCTGAAGTGGCTCGGTGAAGGGACGGGGTTGCGGGCGGTGAACTATGCCCGCTCCTCTGAAAAAGCGGGTCCCATGGGAGGAACCGGGCCTGATAATGTAGAAAATGTCTTTTCCAGGGAGTGTTCAACGCCCTCTGTCCAATGAACCCGTTTCTTTCGCCGAAGAAAACAGCCGCCTGTGCAAGGGCGGCTGCAAAATGTTCTATGTATTCGCTTTCAACAATCAACACAGGCGAATTTTTTGCTCTTTCAGTTCCTGGAGATATCTGATCAGTTGTTCATGCGGAATCTGTTCTAGCCTGTCTTCGATCACAGCCTCGAGATCCATGCCGTAGAGAAGGAGCGGGGAAAGAGGGTGGTTATCTTCACCCAAGAAGCGGCAGAGAAACAGCGGGGAAGCGGATAGGATGTCTTCAATCCACTGGTGTCGGACGTCTTCCGGCAGGTTTTGTCGATCTGCCATGGAGCTAACCCCCGTTCTTTTGTTGTTATGTCCATTGTATCACAATGTTCGGTAAAGTTAAATAATTTATTCAATACAAGGGATGAAAAAAGTATAGACAAAGAAACTGGGAGAAAAAAGGGCGAAAAAACTTCTGCCACATACGGGGCAGTATAAGGGGATGAGATTGTGGGCGTAGGGATTCCTCTCTTTGTGGGGTTGATCGTCGCAGCGATTTTGTACCTGACGATCCACTGGTGGGGTTTTTTGATCATCTTTCCCTGGATCGGTCTCTCTATCTCTGCCGGTATGTTCCTGGAGCGCTATCTGGCTAAGTCGAGCCTTGATCTAGGGCGCCGCATCGCTATCCTCATGATACTCCCTGTCTTTATCCTGTTCATCCCCCTGGCGAACAGGGAAAACTTGCAAATAGAAGGCGTTATCCTGCTATTAAGTATTGGTTACTTTAGCAAGGGTGTGATTCATTACGCTGTCGCAAAGGTCTTTGGTCCGCTGATCTGGGGAAGAGGTTTTTGCGGCTGGGCTTGCTGGACTGCCGCCGTCCTTGATTGGCTTCCGATTGCGAAGAAGGGTGTTATTCCATCCAAATGGAAAAATCTGCGCTACGTATCCCTATTCGTATCCGTCCTTATCCCTTTGACATTCGTCTTTTTTTTGAACTATGACGTCCGCCGCGATTACTTATCCCATCAGGAACCCTACTGGATGTTCGCAGGCGTTGCCCTCTATTACCTGCTTGGCCTTTCCGTGGCTTACTGGTTTCAGGATCGGCGTGCCTTTTGCAAGGTGCTCTGTCCTGTCGCTTTGGTGATGAAACCATCAGCATCGATCAGCTTGCTTGCCCGGAAACCTACGGGAGTCAAGTGCATCCGATGTGGGCGATGCAACAACGCTTGTCCTATGGATGTTGATATCGTGGGGTGTATGATGGAGGGAAAACCGGTGCGGGACAGCGAATGCACGCTCTGCAACGCCTGTGTTCGCGCCTGTCCGGTAGGCGCCATACGATGAAAACGATGACGCTCTCCTCTGCGTTCTTTCTATTTCATTGTGAAAATTACTACAAAAGCGCTTGTTTTTGTAGTAAAATAATGGTTGCGAAGGCGCCAGCGTGTCTTTGGCGCCGGCAGGATGTTGTAAGTGAAAGGAGTTCTTCGCATGTTTGTCTCTGATGTGGCATCCATCCCGGTTATCCAGCTTGAAGGGCCTGGGATCATAAAAGCGGCGAAACAATCGCTGATCGGTCCGGCACAGGGGTGGGATGGTTGGTCGATGCGACTGTTCACCCTGTCTGAAGGCGGACAGACACCCCGCCACAGCCATCCCTGGCCCCATATCAACTATATTGTAGGAGGACAGGGAACGCTGTTCTTAGGGGGCAAGGAGCATCCCGTCCAAGCCGGTTCGATCGCCTACATACCGGGGGGAGAAGAGCACCAGTTTAAGAACGTCTCGGGAGAGGATTTCTCTTTTATCTGTATTGTTCCTGCGGAAGCGGACAAATAGCATGCGAAAGCGATTCTAGGCCTTAGAATCATAGGAATGTGCCTGGGGCGTGGCGTCTGGGTTGCATCTGTCATTGTGGCGCTGCGCCCTTATAAAAAATCTCGAACTGGAAAAAAATACTCATTGCATTCTTCGTTTGGTTGTGTGATAATAGTCAACGTCGCCGCAGTGCTGCGGTAAAAACTACCGCGAATCGGCGGGCGGCAAGGCTCATAAAATTGGTCCTTGAAAATCGAACAGTTGCGAATCAAAAGCGTGCAAACCAATCAATTCCGCTGATGTCCGATGACGACGCAAGTCGGCAGAGGATGCAGCAGAAGAGCGATTGTCGGCAACGATGGTTGCTCAAAAAGATTGTCAAATGAGAGCTTGACTCAAGCTTATCTACAAATTTTTGTGGAGAGTTT
>NZ_WXEY01000045.1 GCF_009877425.1 Heliomicrobium undosum
CTGGAACCATCAATACTTTTCATTACTGACTTAGAGTGGAACGTCCAAGAAAAACGGGATTTGTTTCTTGAAAACTTATATGCTATGTTAGACTTTATCAACGATAACAAAGTTACTCAAATAAATTGGAATGATGAACTTGAATCTTTTCTTTGGAATGATAAGAGTTTACCTCCATGGAGGGCAGATAAAAATTGGAAGAACAAAATTGTTCCTACAATATACCAAAAAATCCATCCTAATTTTAGATTTTTAGATGATGGGGGCTTCGATATATGTGATTTTTATCCTGGATTACAATTAAGCATTCAAAAAGAAATCACATATGCATTTCTTAAATTAGTACATTCTTTAATAGATAATAAAGAAGACTTTTATTTGTGTTTAGGAATACCCAACAAGTCGTTAAAAGAACAAGAATGTTATTTCTATTGCGATTGTCACCCTAATAGGATTAATCCGAGTATTATTTGCGAACCTAAGGATTGGGTATTTTCAATTGGATTATCAACATTTTTTTGGCCCGAATCAATAGATGAATCAAACAAGGTAAGAAGAGGAATAGAATTCGTAACAAATCATATCATAAACAAACCACTAGTATATAATTATCAGTTTTCTGAGGATTTCATCGGAAGATTAGTTCAAGAAAATGAATATCTGGATGAAATACTAATTGCAATTGCAAAAAGGCTTACACTTATACAATCTGAGGCGTCAAGAAATAAAGGGTTAAAAGATGAACCAGTTAGACGAAAGAAGACAGAGCGAAGATTTAGGGTTTTAGGGGAGCGAAGAATACACTATACATATATAGATAGAGATATTCTATTCCTAAAATATTTTGGTGAAGGCGAGCATGACGATGGCTTATAAGTGAGGTTCAGGTTCGATTACCGTTATGTGTAGACAAAGTCCCCTCCCTTGACATCCCCCTCCCCAACACGCTATATTACAGATTGGACACATATCGACAGGACGAGTCGAGCGATGATCCAATCGCGATAAGAACGTGGATTGACTCGTCCCTGGCCGGCGTTTTAGGCGGTCCGGGGATGGGTTTTTGTTTATTTTCAAGGAGGCGTTAAGGCTTTGGAATTCACCGGCAACCGGGTACGGCAGCTCTTTCTCGAATACTTCGAGCAAAAAGGACACACCATCGTCGCCAGTTCCTCCCTGGTCCCTCACAACGATCCCACCTTGCTCTTTTCCAACGCCGGCATGAACCAGTTCAAGGACGTCTTCCTCGGCTTCGAGAAGCGTCCCTACGTGCGGGCCACCACGTCCCAGAAATGCGTCCGCGCCGGCGGCAAGCACAATGACCTGGACACGGTCGGGCGGACGGCCCGTCACCATACCTTCTTTGAGATGCTCGGCAACTTCTCTTTTGGCGACTATTTTAAAAAGGACGCCATCCGGTATGCCTGGGAGTTCCTGACCGGTGTGTGCCAACTGCCGAAGGACAAGCTCTACGCCACCGTCTACCTCGATGACGACGAAGCCTTCGCCCTCTGGCGCGACATGATTGGCGTGCCCGAAGAGCGCATCCTGCGCCTCGGCGAGAAGGACAATTTCTGGGCCATGGGCGACACCGGTCCCTGCGGCCCCTGTTCGGAGATCCTTATCGACCGCGGCGAGCACCTGCGCTGCAAGGCCGACGAGTGCGCCATCGGCAAGTGCGACTGCGACCGCTGGCTCGAGATCTGGAACCTCGTCTTCATGCAGTACAACCGCGATGAAACCGGGACGATGACGCCGCTGCCCCGGCCTTCCATCGACACGGGCATGGGCCTGGAGCGCGTCACCTCGGTCCTGCAAAACGTGGGCTCCAACTACGACACGGACCTCCTGCGGCCCATCATCGCCTTTGTGGAGCAGCTCTGCGGCCAGGTCTACCACCGCGACGACCGGGGCTTTCCCTTCCGCGTCATCGCCGACCATATCCGCTCCTGCACCTTCCTGATCACCGACGGCGTCCTGCCGGGCAACGAAGGCCGCGGCTACGTGCTGCGCCGCATCCTGCGCCGGGCCGTCCGCTTCGGCAAGGTCCTCGGCATCGACAAGCCCTTCATGCACGAGATCGTCCCCGTCGTCGTCGAATTGATGGGCGCGGCCTACCCGGACATCCGCGAGAAGCAGGATTTCGTCCGCAAGGTCATCAAGATCGAAGAGGAGCGCTTCCACGAGACGCTCCACGACGGCATGCGCATCGCCGCCGACATGGTGGCCAAGGTCAAGCAGGAGGGCGGCGCCGTCCTTCCTGGCAAGCAGGCCTTCACCCTTTATGACACCTACGGCTTCCCCCTCGACCTGGCCGAGGACATCGCCGAGGAAAACGGCCTCACCGTCGACAAGGACGGTTTCCAAAAAGCGATGGAAGCCCAGCGCGAACGCGCCCGGGCCGCCCGCCAGGACACCGTCTACGGCGCCGGCATGGAACTCTGGGCCGAACTGCTCCAGCAACTCGGGCCGACCACATTCACCGGCTACGGCAAGACCACCGGCGAGAGCGTCGTTAAAGCCATCGTCTCTGGCGCCGAGCGCGTCACCGAGGCAGGCGCCGGCACCGCCGTCCAGGTGGTCCTCGCCGAAACGCCTTTCTACGCCGAATCGGGCGGTCAGATCGGCGACGCAGGCCTCTTGCGCGCCGGCGACGCCGTCGTCCGCGTGGATGATACGAAAAAAATGGCCGGCGGCCTGCACGTCCACTTCGGCGTCGTGGCCGAAGGCGTTATAAAGGAAGGCGATCAAGTCGCCGCCGAGGTCGAGAGCGCCCGCCGGCTGGCCATCGCCCGCCACCACAGCGCCACTCACCTCACGCACAAGGCGTTAAAGGAAGTCCTCGGCGATCACGTCAACCAGGCCGGCTCCCTCGTCACGCCCGACCGGCTGCGCTTTGACTTCTCTCACTTCAGCCCCCTCACCCGGGACGAGTGGAACCGCATCGAAGCGGCCGTCAACCAGGCTGTCTTCCAGGCCCTGCCCGTCGAGGTCTTTGAAACGTCCATCGAAGAGGCCAAGGCCATGGGGGCCACGGCGCTCTTCGGTGAAAAATACGGCGATACGGTGCGCGTCGTCCGCATGGGCGACTACTCGATGGAACTCTGCGGCGGCACCCACCTGGGCAACACCAGCCAGGTCGGCCTTTGCAAGCTCCTCTCCGAAAGCGGCATCGGTGCAGGCCTTCGCCGCATCGAGGCCGTCACCGGCGAAGCGGCCCTCGCTTATCTGAACGAGCAGGAAGAGACCGTCCGCGCCCTGGCTGAAAAGCTCAAAGTCCCGACAGCCGAAGTGACCAACCGCGTCGATTCCCTCCAAGCCCAACTTCGCGAGAAGGACCGCGAGATCGAGCAACTGCTCGGCCGCCTGGCCAAGTACCAGGTCGACGACATCCTCGCCGGCAAAGAGGAGATCAACGGCGTCACCGTCCTGGCCGCCAAGGTGCAGGCGCCCGACATGGACGCCTTGCGGTCTATGTCTGATTTGTTGAAAGAAAAACTCGGTTCTGGCGTCCTAATCCTCGGCGCTGTCGCCGGCGACAAGGTGAACCTCGTCGCCGCCGCCACGAAGGACATCGTCGGACGCGGCGTCCACGCCGGCAACCTGGTCAAAGAAGCCGCCAAGGTCTGCGGCGGCGGCGGCGGCGGTCGCCCCGACATGGCCCAGGCCGGAGGCAAAGACCCGTCCAAACTGGCCGATGCCCTGGAAGCGGCGAAAAAGCTGCTCAAGAGTCAGATTAAATAGGGTAAAAGTAGAGGAAAATAGAAACTGGCGCAGAATAATATGGTTGGAGAGAGCGATTTGGTGACTGTTTGATGGTGACCATGGAAGAGACCCTTTCTGCACTAGCTTTCTATCTGCCCAAGCTTTTTGTTCGAGCGTGATTCCGTTGGGGGGTTGGGACCGATGGCAAACGAAACCTTTGACCAGACGATGATGTTCCAGGCGAAGGCGGAAGATGAGCTGGCCACCAGCGACATTCTCCGCACCGTCTATGAAGCGTTGAAGGAGAAAGGCTACAACCCCATAAACCAGTTGGTGGGCTACCTTCTCTCCGGGGACCCCGCCTATATCACCAGCCATAAAAACGCCCGCAGCCTGATCCGCCGGCTGGAGCGAGACGATCTATTGGAAGAGCTTGTACGTTTTTACCTGGAGAGCCATGATGAGGAGAAATCTCAGTAAAGAAAACCTCGGCAAAGTAAGACTCGGCAAATCGGGACTGGAAGTTTCCCGTCTTTGTTTTGGCAGCCTGACGATCGGCCCGCTGCAAGGGTCGCTCCCCCTTGACCGGGGAGCGGCGCTGTTGCGGCAGGCCTTTTTGTCAGGCGTTACTTTTGTCGACACGGCGCAGATTTACGGCACCTACCCCTACATCCGGGAGGCTTTGCGCGGCTACAAGGGTGACAGGGGCGATATCGACGACGTGGTCATCGCCACCAAGTCCTACGCCTACAGCGCCGAAGGGATGCGCGAGGCCTTGGAAGAGGCGCGGCGGGAACTGGACCGGGATGTGATCGACATCTTCCTGCTCCATGAGCAGGAGAGCGAGCATACCCTAAGAGGCCACCGGGAAGCCTTCGAATACCTGTTGGAAGCGAAGGCGCAGGGCTGGGTGAAGGCCGTGGGCATCTCGACCCACGCCGTCGCCGCCGTCCGTGCCGCCGCCGCCATGGACGAGGTCGATGTGATCCACCCGCTGATCAACATGGAAGGCATCGGCATCCTCGACGGCACGGCCTCGGACATGCTCGCCGCCATCGCCGACGCCCATCAGGCGGGGAAGGGGATCTACGGCATGAAGGTCCTCGGCGGCGGCAATCTTCATGCCAAAGCGCCGGAAGCCCTCGCCTGGGCGCTCGCCCAACCCCACCTGGACGCCATCGCCGTGGGCATGCAGTCCGAGCGGGAACTGGAAGTGAACCTGCGCCTCTTTGCCGGGGAAGCGGTCTCCGAGGAGAACTGGCAGGCGGTGCGGGGGCGAGGGAGAAGGCTCCACATCGAGGACTGGTGTACCGGCTGCGGTGCTTGCGTGCCGGCGTGCCCCCAGGGGGCGCTGCGATTAGAAGAGCACGCCGTCGTCGACCCGGCCCGCTGCCTCCTCTGCGGCTACTGCTCGCGCATGTGCCGGGATTTTTGCATCAAGGTGGTATGAAACATTGCGGATCATGGGGTTGGACGTAGGGGACAAGACCATCGGCGTGGCCGTCTCCGATTTGATGGGGTGGACGGCCCAGGGCGTCGAGACCATCCGGCGCGGCCGCCTCGCCGCCGATCTGGAGCGCCTGAGAGAACTGATGAAAACCTATGAGGTTGAGCGGATCGTCTGCGGACTGCCGCGCAACATGAACGGCACTTACGGCCCACGGGCGGAAGGGATCCGTGAATTCGGTCGCGTCGTCGGGGAAAAACTGAACATACCCGTCGACTACTGGGACGAGCGTCTGACCACGGTAGCCGCCCAGAAGACGTTGATCGCCGGCGATATGTCCCGGGCCAAACGCAAGCAGGTCATCGACAAATTGGCCGCCGTGCTGATCCTGCAGAACTACATGGACGCAAAGGCGCATCTTGCGGCGAAGGAGCAATCGAGCGAAACCCCGAATGACGCCCAGGCCCATGAATGATACAAGAGCCCCCCGACAGCGAAAGGCCCCTTCATCGACCAATCGTTCGACACAATAGGACGGGGTTAAAAAACGGTTATCAACCGGCCTTGCGGGATATACTTACCTTGAGCGTTCGTTGACAAGGGATGTCCCCTGGTATACAATGGCTTTAGTTTCGTAGCGAATAGAGGTGATTACCGGTGGATCAGGAACAAGAAAACATCATCGTCCTGACTGATGAAGACGGTAACGAACTGGAGTTTGAGGAACTGGACCGCGTCGAAGTCGATGGCAAGGAATACGCCATCCTGCTGCCTCTCGATGACGAAGAGGATGAAGCCATTATCCTCCGCGTCGAGTATGAGGAAAACGGCGAAGAAGTGTTCAGCCATATCGAAGACGACGAAGAATGGGAAAAGGTCGCTGACTTCTGGCAGGAACTGAGCGAAGAAGACGGCGAAGAAGAGTAACCCGGTAACCCCTTGTACGGAAGGCCATCCGAATGTTCGGATGGCTTTTTGCATGTGGCCGTTTACGCGGACCCTTACGTATGTCATGCATGACCGTTACT
>NZ_WXEY01000046.1 GCF_009877425.1 Heliomicrobium undosum
TAAAAATATCAATCAACCGGAATTGATTGGTTTCGCACGCTTTTGATTCGCAACTGTTCGATTTTCAAGGACCGAACCATCGCCTGTCCGACGACGGAATTGTATAATATCATGTTATCGCCGAACCGTCAACCGGGAGATTTTTCCTCCCTAGCAGGCGCTTTCAAATTATCATTTAGGCGCTCGCCTGACAGCATTCAGCAAAGCCGTAACGAAGATAATTTATACCACTAACGACTGGGAAAGTCAACGGCAATTCATTCCAGTTTTTATTTCATCCCGTTCATTTCTGACTACGCTATAACTGGACCTCTTCTTTTTCTCCCACTTCTCGCACCAGCATTGAGAAGAGGCTGTTCACCCCGATATACCAGCGCTCATCCTCTGAATATCTCGTATTGATCCAGGCTACGGGGTCTGCGCCCTCGGGCCTGTTTTTACTTAACGATACAATGGTCACTGCGGCAATCTCGGCAGAGTCTTGAATACGAGTATTATACTTTCTCCAACTTTTATATACATTGAATGGATTGTTTGCAATTTTGCGGGCATCCGTATCTGTCCGTGGGACAAAAGCCTGTTCCTGTCCGGTGATGGCAAACAGGAACAACGGATGAATATCATAGGCTTTCGCCGTTTGTAAGATGACAGAGAAGTAGGGTTCTTCGGCCAACAGCGAGTTGCGCTGATTGAGCCACTGCCGCAAGGCATCCTCTCGCACGGATCGGTAGCGCAGCGATGGCGGCAGTTCATTGCCCGTCGTGTTTTTATCATGCCTGTCATTCGACGTTGGGCTCATGAGCCTTGATGTTGTTTCCACGCTCCCTGCCGGAAATGCCTCACTGCCCGGAACAGTCTCGGCGCCAAATGGAGTAGAGCGAAATAGGACGGAAAGGGAAATTAAAAGCAGGATCAAGCAGGCAGCAGCAGCCGGCATCCATCCCCGCTTTTCCCTGCTCGGTTCGTTCAACCGGCGGGCCTTCTGAAGTTCTTTATCCGTTTTGACAGTTGATGCCGAAGGGGAATCCGCCATAGCAGAAGATGGCGCAGCAACTACGGCTACGCCTGCTTCGGCGCCTTGGCCTATGGCGGCCTGATTCGAATTCTCAGGCAACCCGCCGGAGATAGCCGGTGGCGCTAAACTGGGCAATAGTCCCTCAAAATCAGAGATGTTCTCTGCTACAATCTTTTCAACAAGCGAATCAACAATTAACTGCAGTTCTCCACGTGGCAAATCAATCCCCTGTTCGCGAGCAAGCCACAACCAGAGGGCGTCAATTCTTTGAACTTTAGGCACATCCTCGTTCAAAGAAACCCAAAAAACGTCGCCCGCATCGATGACGAAGCGCTTACGCGCCACCGCTTCTTCCATCAGTCTACGACGGATTCGCAAGCGAGCGGTTTGGGGAAAAAGCGGCATTTTACCATCCAGGACGCGATGGACCGCATCGGCCAGCACCGCCGCGCGGTCTCGGGGGGATGCGTCGGGATATTTTTTCTGTATATATGTTTTGAGCGATTGTAGGTCTTCCTCATTGAGCAGGATTTTTCCCCGCAGCGAGGAAAGCAATTGCATCATCCACCCGTCCCCCGTTGAATCCAGCCATTCACCCATTTGCCAGCGTTATCTCAATATTACCAAAGATACCCCTTTGTATGGTATACTGTTCCAAGAAAAAAAGACGCAACGGGAGGAAACGATGCATATGCAATTTGCCATTCGTCGATCATTTCTATCTTTCTGGGCCGCCGTGCTGCTTTTATTCAGCTTTATGTTCAACACAAGCCCAGCCGAGAGCGCTTCTGGGGACCCATCACTCCCGCTGATGTCTATCGGTAAAGCAAACCAAGCAGCCAAAGATTTCCTGATCACGGAAGGCGCAGCAGAAGCATTAAAACCGCGGGGGAACCGGGAGTTGCGGCTCTATGCCCCCATGGGGGTTTCTTTTAGCGATACGCCGCGCTTCGAAGTCATTCAAGGCGACCTGGTGTTAGAATCGGCCTCCGCCCAAACGGAATATGACAACTCTTTCCGGCAATACTACGCCAGTGTCCGGATCAAAGCTTCGAGCACAACGCCTTCGACCATACGAGTCAGTTCACTCCGGCTGACAGTGGACCGGACCGTGCCGGAAGGGAACGTAGTTCTTCAATTAAAAGGCTGGAACAATGCAGCCGTTGAATATAACGATGATGGTCTTTTTCCCTCTTCATTGATGATGACGATTCCCGTCGGTTGGGTGGGCACTCCTGGCGAGCATGGCGCGCCCGCTTCTCAACCTGCCGTCCCCGCCGGTAAAAAAGTCGCGCTTTTTAAAATCGGCGAAACTAAGTATATCGTCGACACGGTGGAAAAAGAAATGGATACGACGCCCTATCGCCGCAATGGCCGGGTCTTTTTGCCCATCCGTTACATCAGCGACATGCTAGGAATAGAACCCACCGGGATCGTCTGGGACGAAAAAATGGGGCAGGTGACACTGACCCGCGTCAACCGCGTCATCATACTGGAACTAAACAATCCGGTCATGTACGCCGACGGCTCTCCGGTTACGCTTGAAGCCGCACCGGAGATCGTCGAGCCAGGGCGGGTAATGCTCCCCGTCCGACCGATTGTCGAGCAGTATGGCGGCGCCGTAGAATGGGACAGCGCGACCGAAACAGTCCGTGTCTTCTCCCAAGAATAGTTGACCGGGACAGAAGGAAAACGGAACAGAAGGATAAGCAATAAGGTCTAACCAAAAAAAGAAGCCGATGCATCCCGGCAAGGGGCGCATCGGCTTGCTTGCTCTATCCGGCAGTTTTGGCGGTCAATGGACTGCGCACGAATAGAACAGTCAGATCAGTAATTGGGAATGTGAATTTCGTAGAAAGCCTGAGGGTGCTGGCAGGCCGGGCAGACTTCCGGCGCTTCCATTCCTTCATGTATGTAACCGCAGTTCCGGCATTTCCACTCGACGACGGTATCGCGACGGAACACGCGTCCGTTCTTGATATTGTCCAACAAAGCGAGGAAGCGCTTCTCGTGCCGTTCCTCCACTTCGGCGATCTCTTCGAAGAGATCAGCGATATCCTGGAAACCTTCCTGGCGGGCCGTCTCGGCAAACTGCTTGTACAAGTCGGTCCACTCATGATTTTCGCCTGCGGCAGACTGTTCCAAATGGTCTGTGGTTGCTCCGAGGGCGCTGAGGGCTAGATAAAAGCGTTTCGCATGCTGTTTCTCATTTTCCGCCGTTTCGGAGAAGAACCCGGCGATTTGGCGATACCCTTCCTTTTCCGCGATGGCGGAAAAAAAATCGTATTTCGTCCGTGCCTGGCATTCTCCTGCAAAAGCGGCCAAAAGATTCTTTTCCGTTTCCGTTCCTTTCAACCCCGGTACGTTGGTAACAGTTTTCGTGGGAGCCATCCGTCAACCTCCTTGTTAGATTGATATTATTGGCACAAGTAGATTGTACGCCAATGTATCAAAATTGTCAAAATAGCGCCGTAAGCGTGTTCACTTTTTTACTGTCGCTTTCCAGAGACCGTGAAGATTGCAATACCCATAGAGGTCGATTTCGTTGGCGTCGCCCACATGAAAATTTGCTTCCGGCGCCTTTCCGTCGTGCAATTTGACACGTTGTACACAATCGCCATAAACGATGGTAATCCACTGAATCAGGTGCTCTGCCGTCATCGGGTGTAAAATGCTGCCTACTTTGACAACGAATTTTCCATCATTACCGAATTCGGCGACAGGCAGATGCTTTTCTCTTGAGGCTTCAACCGTATTTGGTTCCAAGAGTTCCATCGGTTTCCCGCAGCAAACCACCTGCGCATCAGCTTTGGAACAAGTAAGCGCATAAGAATGTCCCTTGCAAACCAACTGCTCTTTTCCCATTTCAACGACTTCTAAGGTATACCCGCAAGCATCGCAACGGTAAATACCCAAGTTTTTCGCCATACGGATTTCCTCCTCATTCTCATTTATTTACAGAACCCAGATCATCAGGTTGAGAGTAACCGACCTTCAAGCCTAACATACCACTGTAAGCCGGAATTATACTCAATTGAATGTTGCTAGGGCTCAAGAGATATCACTAATTCTGGATATAAATCCCTTGTTCCATATAATGGATATATATTGGCGGGTTCCTCTGCGCACCCTTGAAAGAGAAATTAAAAATGCTTCAGTTGGAGGTTGTTATGGGAATTTTCGACGGAATCAACGGGGAGAATAACAATGAAGAAGTGCTCGAAAACGAAATAACGGACAAAGGGACAGTTCAACTCCGTAAAGAGGAACTCGATATCGCCAAGGATCGAGTTCCCACTGGTGTGTTTGGCAAGACAAAAATGCAGAGATCGGCAACCGATTTTTTGCAGGGGCACTTTGCCAACATCTACGCTAGTTTTTCTTAGTGCTTAGGGCATGCCGTAGGCGGTAACTCTCGCCAGCAAAGGTCAGAATGTGGGCATGATGGACCAGCCTGTCGACCAAAGCCGCTGTTAGACGAGTATCCCCGAAGATGCTGTTCCACTGACCAAACTCCAAGTTTGACGTAACGATCACGCTCTGCTGTTCATAGCAATCGGCGACGACGTGGAAGAGGAGTTCCGCGCCGGTTTGATGGAAGGGCACGTAGCCCAGTTCATCGAGAATGAGCAATTCGCACTTCATCAGTTCTTGCCGAAAACGCTGGAGCCGTCCCTCGGCGTGCTTCTGTTGGAGCAGGCTGACCAAATCGGCGACCCGGTAGAACCTCACCGGCTTTCCCTGCCGGCAGGCTACCTTGAGCATAGGCTATTCCATCGACCTTCCATCGGTCCCCATACATATGTAATCATCTAATGAAACTAAATACTTGATAAAATGCCGGCTAAAATAGAAATGCAAAAACAAAAAAACTCCCATTCAAAGGAGTTTTGACAATCTTATGGAGCCGGCGACAGGACTTGAACCCGCAACCTACTGATTACAAGTCAGTTGCTCTACCAGTTGAGCTACGCCGGCAAATAAAATGGCGGAGCAGACGGGATTCGAACCCGCGATCTCCAGCGTGACAGGCTGGCATGTTAGGCCTCTACACCACTGCTCCGTTTTTGGTGGGCGATGACAGGATCGAACTGCCGACATCCTGCTTGTAAGGCAGGCGCTCTCCCAGCTGAGCTAATCGCCCAATAGGGAAATGGTGACCCGTAGGGGATTCGAACCCCTGTAACCGCCGTGAAAGGGCGGTGTCTTAGACCGCTTGACCAACGGGCCACATGGTGATCCATGCTGGACTCGAACCAGCGACACCCTGATTAAAAGTCAGGTGCTCTACCAACTGAGCTAATGGATCATTGATTATGAGAAGAAATGGCTGGGGTGGCTGGATTCGAACCAACGAATGGCGGAGTCAAAGTCCGCTGCCTTACCGCTTGGCTACACCCCAACATGACTCACCAAGGGCGATATAGGGGTTGCATTTGCCCCTTGAAAACCGCACAGACGTCGATTTGATAAAACAAATCGTCTTCGGATACTTT
>NZ_WXEY01000047.1 GCF_009877425.1 Heliomicrobium undosum
CTTGATTCGCAACTGTTTGATTTTCAAGGACCAGTTTTTTCTAGCCCGTTTATCGGGCGGAATCTTATAATATCACGTTTTATTCAGCATTTCAACTGGTATTTTCAAGCATTTGTTCATTTTCGTTTGAAAACCTTTTGAGTGTCACCAGTCAAGCATCACAAGGATTCATATCACGCAGATAATGCATCCTGCATGAGGCCGAATAAAAATCCCTGTCGGAGACAGGAATGACATTATACCATATTAATTGGATGTTTTTCAACCGGAAATGTTTGGTTGAAATGGAGCCACTGACCGGGATTGAACCGGTGACCTTATCCTTACCAAGGATACGCTCTACCAACTGAGCTACAGCGGCATATGTATGGTTATGGATACTTCAGATAGAAAAGATGGAGCGGAAGACTAGATTCGCGACCCTCGCCTTGGCAAGGCGATGCTCTACCGCTGAGCTACTTCCGACTCTTGAAACGGGTTTTGCCGCCTACACGATTTCGAGTCGCGCGCCTTTGACCAACTCGGCCATCTCTCCAAGAAAAACGAAATTAAATTGGTTGCGGGGGCAGGACTTGAACCTGCGACCTTCGGGTTATGAGCCCGACGAGCTACCAACTGCTCCACCCCGCGACGATATGGCTCTTCGAATAGGATTCGCACCTACAACGTACCGGTTAACAGCCGGTTGCTCTACCGTTGAGATATCAAAGTCCGCTGCCTTACCACTTGGCAATGCCGCCCTTTTGGACGGAATTGTATCTTAGCAATAAGTCGTTAGAAAGTCAATGTTATTTTCATCCTTTTCCGTACTTAGCGGTTCTTAAATCATTATTCTTCCAAATGAGTTTGTTTGGCGTTTTAAAAATAAGCAAAACACCGAAAAGGTGTTTTTTTATAAAAGTTTCTCTGTATTAATTGCCTATATTCTGTCGTTCCACTATTAACTTGACCATTTCCTCGAATTCAGCATCCACGGCCCTCTTTTGTTCTTGGGAAAGTTCTTCGTAAATCTTACAATACATAAACTCCGCAAGGCCGTTAATAAAATAATAGTTGTTTTTATTTGTATCGATCGGATTCACCCCCCTCCCCAAACGATTATAAAATAAACGACAATAAGTATGGGGGGTTATCGTTCGTCAAATTCCGTCAAGTTACACATAGGTTTTGTCCAAGGAGTAATTCGCCATGCGAGTGGCCATTTATGCCCGCGTTTCCACCGACGATCAAGCCGACCGGAGCACCGTGCAAAATATCAAAAAGCCGGGACTATTCCGTTACCGGCATTTGACGCGACGCCTTGGCCATGGACCTTGTCCATAGAATACAAACCGACTGCTACGATTGATGATCAGCCGCAAGGACGCAAATACTACATCATATGACGGAACAACCCAAGCAACAGCAAAGGGAAGATTTGGACCGCTGGGTCATTGATTTTTATCAACTGCTGAACCAGCCGGTTCAGGTAAAAACCGCCCTCGCGCCTGAAGCGTCGTCCGAGGGTTATGTCGATCTGTCCCGTGGAGCGGTCAGCATAAACCGCCTGCTGGCGCAGGACTGGCAACCGCCGGCCCCTGACTGCCTGGAAGCCGCCTTGGAGCGACTCCTCGACGCCATGGCCGGCCACCGCTGGTTCCGGGTCCGTTACGGGATTAACGAACTGTTTAAAAAGTACTTGCGCGATTTGGCTGCTTTCTCCACATCAGGCTCTCCTGGCGTTACGGTTGCTACGGGCGTTACGGGTGCTGTGGATGGTCCACCTGCCTGGAGCGGTCCAAATGCTCCAGGCGCTTCAGCCACAGCAAGTGCTTCAGGCAATGCAGATGCTTCATCCGCTGCAGACGCTCCATCCGCTACTGGCGATTCTGGCAGTCAGGGGGCGGCCTTCGATCCGGAAAAACACACCCGGCGGTATATGGATTTGGTCGGCCTCATCTTCGAATACGGCCACTCGGCGGCCTTCCCCTTTTCAGAAAGCCTCTGGACCTACCTGAGCGCCTGCCTGGAATCGGTCGGCCTGGCCCTGGCGGAACAGGAACTCTGGCAGGCTTTGAAGGTAGTCATCGAGGAAACGGCCGCCATGGGCCGGCAGGCCGCCCGCAACGGCTTGCAGACGGCGCCGCTGCAGCATTTCCTGCGGCGCCTTGAAGACAGTTGCTGCAGCAAAGGAGAAGGCGGACGTGAAATCGCCCGCCTTGCCCGCAACCTCCGCTTTAATCTGGAGGTGTAACCTGTCCTTTGTCTGTCTTTTGTCAGAGGTTCTACTCTTATGTCATTCTTTTTACCTGCTATTCACGTCTATGTCCGGTCAAGCCTTGTCTTCCTTGACGACCATCACGGGGCACTTGGCCAGGTGGAAGACGCGGTCGCTGACACTGCCGGCCAGGAAGCTGCGGAATTCACCCATGCCGCGCGATCCCATGATGATCAGCTCCATGCCGTTTTGCTCAGCCGTGTCGACGATGACAAAGGCAGGGTGACCCATGTTGGCCTCGGTCTTACAGGTGAGTCCCTCGGCTTCGAAGACGGCCCTGGTGTTGGCGAGGACCTAGTCAGCAATCTCGTTCATCTTGTCTCGCAATACGTCAGGATCAAAGAAAACGGCGCCGTCAGATCCGAGAAAGTACTGGTGGGATAGGTCAAAGACGTAAAGGACAGTCGTTTCGATCTGCGGGTCAAGCTTCATCAGGTGACAGGTGTAGCGGGCCGCTTTCAGGGCATTTTCCGAACCGTCAGTGGCCAATAGAATCTTCTTAAACATACGCAAACCCTCCCCCTCTTTTCACCGCATTTTCCTTCCTTTACCTTTATTATTCCACAAAGAGGGGTGAATTCCTGCTCCTTAGGATTTCAATCACGAGTCGATTCAAAATATTCTTTCCTTTCATGGTTTTTCTGCTTGCGATTTGCCTCCCTCTGCTGACTCTTATCTTGATGCGATTTTTCTCACTTCAACACTCGTGCCTTCCCCAAGCAGAATCGGGCAACCTTTGGCGATGTTGACGGCTTCCTCGAAGTTCATCGCCTTGATGATGATGTAGCCTGCGATCGATTCTTTGTCTGCCCTGTAAGGTCCATCCTGGACAACATCATTCCGCCGTAACACCGTGCCTTCATTGGACAGATGATTGCCCCCTGCGAGCCTGTCTTCTTTGGCAATACCGCTGATCCATGACTCCCATTGCTGCATGTATATTTCCATCTGGGCCGGAGTCGGTTGCGCTTCTTCGGTGATGTCCATTCGGAACAGCAATAAAAATTTATCCATCTGATTATGATTACCCATATCTGACACTCCTCCAGTTATTCATTTACTAGCTTTCGTAGGGAAGCCGTTATGTTTCGAGAAAATACTCCGCCGTGATAACAGATGATTGTATCTATACCCAAGCTGAGCAATTTTTGAATCGACTTCTTTGCTTCCACCATATCCAACGTGTACTGCGGATTGGCGATGCAAAGTTCATCCTTATCTACAACCAGAGCGTCACCTGCAATTAAAACTTTTGATGCGCTCACATAAAGGGAGATATGTCCCGGCATATGACCGGGGGTGGCGATGATTTCCGTTCCCCCGCACCACGAAAAACGTTCCCGATCATCGACGACGCAATCGACCTTCGCTGATTCATTCGATTTCAGCAATTGATGAAAGTTCTCGGCGTCCGCTTTTTGCGCCTCCGGCAATAAATCATATAAGGCTTCCGCCTGTTGCAACCGCAACGACTTCTCTTTCCCGATGATGTACTTTTCTTCAATACGGGACGAGATGATCTGCACATGGGGATATTCCCGCTTAAAATCGGCCAAAGCGCCCATATGGTCAAAATCATGGTGGGTAATGACGATTTTGGTTAAGTCGCCAAGATTGATTTCTTGTGCTTCCGCCGCGTTTCTGATCATCGGGAGAAAATGAGGATAGCCACAATCAATCAGAACCGTATCTTGCTCATCTTTGAGGATGACCGGCCAGATCGTCTGCGCCCCGCTGCCAAAATTGAAGTTGACCGGTAATGTAATGATTCGATTCATCAAATTGCTCCTTCCTTGGAAACTGCATAGAGGTAAGTCAATATATTTCTATTTCTCTTGTTAAAAAACTCCTTCTCCTTTTCCATCCCAATGTTTCTCGCCACCTGAATAGAGGCCAGGTGATCAAAGGGCATATTGGCGCACAACCGATTAATACGTAAGGACTGAAAGGCATAGTCCTTGCAAGCCTGCGCGGCTTCGACGGCAAAGCCGTTGCGCCAGAAGGGATGGTGGATGATATACCCCAGATCATGTTCCCGTTGACCGTCGATCTCTGCGATCAGGATTCCGCAATCGCCGATCATCTCTCCCGTTTCTTTTAAAATAATGGGCCACCTGCCAAAGCCAAACTGCCGATAACTTTCGATGTTGCTTTGCACCCAGTTTTCGGTCTGTTCCAATGAATACGGCGCAGGCCAAAAACGCATGGTGATCGGGTCGGAAAGAATGTTGTATAGCACAGGGATATCATTAGGAGAATACTTTCTTAGGATCAATCTGTTTGTTTCGATGATATTCATGTAACGCTCTCTTTCTTCGGTTCCGGTTTCTCAATCAAACCCAAGTTTATCACGAACCGCTGACTTTGGCGAAATACCAGACACTGGCCAAAGATACATTGCACTAAGTAATGAATAAGACCCCTCTTTCGCGCGAAAATGCGGAATGGGGTCTTCTGGTTGTCTTTATGCAGCAAAAAGCCCACCGCTTTTAACAGCGGTGGGCTTTCCCTCAAAACCACACAGAGTTTGTTTCGTAAAGCAAGCAAGTAAGGTCAAGTCCTCGACCGATTCGT
>NZ_WXEY01000048.1 GCF_009877425.1 Heliomicrobium undosum
TTTTATCATCATGATTCTTCCGTTGGAGGCCGACCGATGGAGCCTAGCCAGTGGAGGCCAGCCGAGTTGGGGGATACTGAAGAACGCAAGTTAGCCCAAGCGAAGTGGCTTGGGCAACGGGCTTGTCCGCTCTATGCGCTTTTTCGGGCTTCCCGATTGCCGCCGGTTGGAAGCGTATCGTCAGGGGTCTGTTTTTATGGTATCCTGTTAACTATTGAACAATCGCGCCGCAACAGAAAATCAGCAGTACACGGGAGAGTTGACGATGCAGGAATTGAAAGACCGCATTTTGGCCGAGGGAGAAGTGATCGGCACCCATATCCTCAAGGTGGACACCTTTTTAAATCACCAAATCGACCCGGCCTTCATCCTTCGGATGGGCAAGGATTTGGCGGATCGTTTTGCCGGTGCGGGCATCACGCGGGTGCTCACGGTGGAAGCCTCCGGGATCGCCGTCGCCTCGGCGGTGGCGCTTTCCCTCAATGTGCCGGTCGTCTTCGCCAAGAAAAAGAAGGCCAGCACCCAGAGCGATGTGTACACCTCACAAATCTATTCCTTCACACGGCAGGAGTCGGTGAACATCACCGTGTCAAAAAAATTCCTGCCGGCAGATGATATTGTCTTGATCGTCGATGATTTTCTCGCCCACGGAGAGGCGTTGAAAGGACTCGTCGATATTGTCCGCCAGTCTGGCGCACGCCTGGCCGGGGCCGGCATCGTCATCGAAAAATGCTTTCAGCATGGTGGCGCCGCATTGCGGGCCGAAGGCATGCGCATCGAAACCTTGGCGGCTATTGAACGGATGGAGCCGGGGAAAATCGATTTCGTTTGAACTTTACGCGAATAGTTGCTAGTAATAGTCGATCGTTGCTTGTTTTCGGTTACATGGTTTTCTTCGGGTTACATTGGGTTGCATTGGTTCCATTGGGTTACATAACAGGTATCTAACTGGTTAACTGGGCTTCGGCGGAGCTGATCTGGCTTCGCTTTTTCGTTTCCGTCTTTACAGCGTTGCGTCCACGCTTCGCGCCGATGCGTTCCAACATCTCGGCGTAGTGGTTCTTGCCAACGGGGATTTCGATTTTGCCCTGGTCGATGTAAGCCATGTAGCTGTTTACGCCATTCGGGCGGACTGACTCGACGCGGTCCAGGTTGATGATAAACGATTTATGACAACGGAAAAATTGCGACGGCAGCAGGGTCAGCACTTCCTCCAGCGTCTGCCGCAGTTCATAACGCGCCTGATCGGTGTTGAAGACGAGGCGCTTGACATCCTTCAATTTCTCAATGTGAGTGATGCTGTTCGCCTCGATGACGACCGTCTTGCCGCCGTTTTTAATGGTGAGACGGGATTTTTCCTCGTCAGATTTCACTTTCAGGGCGGTGATGATCTTAGCAACGCGTTTTAGTGTTACAATCACCCGTTCTTCCGTAAAGGGCTTGAGTATGTAATCGAAGGCTTTGACCTCGAAGGCCTCCAGTGAAAAATCGGTGTGCCCCGTTACGAAGATCAAGGCGATTTCCGGATTGATTTTGAAAATCTCCTGAGCTGCTTCAAGACCATCCTTGCCAGGCATTTCAATGTCAAGAAGGATGATGTGGGGAGCGCCCGTTCGGGCGATCCCCACAATCTCATCTCCGTTACCACAGGTTCCGATGACTTGGAATCCTTCCATGGCAGACACGATTGCCGCAAGGTGATCACAGACGATTTGATCGTCTTCCGCGATGGCAACGCGGATGGTCATGGGATCACCCTCTTATTTTTTTCGATAATCTACTTCTTGAATAATTCTTTAGGGGGCTCAGGTTGATAACCTAAGCTCCAACATGCAGGTTTTACGCTTAATACTGCGATGAGGGAAACGAAAAAAACGGAATAGTTTAATGTGTTCTTTTTTAACCAAGAAAACAATGATCTCACCTCCTTAAGTAAAAAACTTTAGTCGGTCAAATCTTTTAAATGTAAAATAGCCAAACGGTGTTGTTGTGAAAGTTTGCCATGCAAGACCACACATGGAAACCTGATACAACACTGAATCATCTAGTAGCTTAGTTGCTACAAGGTACCATAAATAAGGATAAGCAATAGAACCCAACCTAAGGATAAGCAAGCGAATGCTTTTTTCTTCTTCGTAATGAACGGCATTACTAGGCGCAAATAAGAACATTAAAATAGATGAAAATAAAGCTATTCCTATAGTCCATTGCTCACTGTGTATAATATCAAATAATTGATACTGGGAGAAAAGCGGGAATCCTATTGATGTAATAATACTAATCCAGTAGCACCCCCAAAAGGTACTACTATGCGCCCCTCCAGATAACCATCTAAATGGGATAGCGGTTAAGAGAAACACAGTAACTTCTTTGAATAACCCAATAGCCCACCCGATAAAAAGAATACTACCTATACTTACTATTGAACTTAAAATATATTCGAGGCCAAAAACAACTATCTCGTACTTATCTTCATTGTAACTTTTCGTCACTAGCCAATTTGCCAATTTATTAGACACCTTTTTTATCATGTTTACTCCTTGCACGGTATTCTAGCTTCAACAATAAAATTTTTGCCATATGGGCAAGAAGCTTTTATAGTCCCAGTATACTTTTCTATTATTTTCTTACAAACAACTAACCCAATACCTGAATGATCATGTTTGGTAGAAAAACCTGAATCAAATACTTTATCTGTTATATTTGCATTAAGAAGATTGCAGGGATTTTCTACAGAAATATAACATTGCTTTTCCATCCAACTTAGTTTGAGTTTTATCACTCTATCTTCATTAGGAAGAACTTCTGTCGCTTCAATGGCATTATCAAGTAGGTTACCTAATAATTTTACAATCTCAAAAGATTTTAGTGGGATTTTGGAGAAATCATTTGTTATAATTAAATCGAGAGTTATACACTTTTGTTCCGCTTGAGCAAGTTTAACCCTTAAGAGTGCTGCAATGACTGGATTGTTTACTCTTAATACTGTGTTGATATCTGCTGTTTCTTTAACTAATTCTTTTAAATACTTATTAGCCTGGTCATATTTTTTAAGTGCTATAAGAGAGTTAACAGTCTGAATATGATTTGAAAAATCGTGTCTTTGTGCGCGGAAAGTTATGAACAGTTCGTTTACCTGATTTAAATACGCCTCATTTGCTTCGTGTAGCGTTTCTTTTTCCACAGCACTAATTAAAGAACGAATTAATAAAATGTCAATAAGCAGAATCGCTATAGCACCTATCCACATAAAGGAATTTACTACTTCTTTTTGAAACGTCTCTGGAGTGTTGAATATTATGTTTAAGTAAAGCGCACCAAGAAGAGCGATTTGTGTCAAAATATAAAT
>NZ_WXEY01000049.1 GCF_009877425.1 Heliomicrobium undosum
TGTGAACGGTAAACTAAAAGGGATGAATTTTGGCCATTAAAAATGGACGAAAAACGGTCACTTGCCTTGGATGTCTGGTACAATGTGCGGGTCGTCAGAACGGGTACCGCCAGCGATTCACGCCTGAGAAAGCCATGCAACAGCAGGCCACCTGATCGCGGCAGAAGAAGACGGCACTCATATCATCCAGCATTGCAAGGAGGCCGTCGAAATCCATTGATGGGGTGGACAATGTACGCACAGATTCATCACCAAAAAGATCAGGGACTGAAGCCTTCCCAGGTGGCCCGTTTCCTCGACGTGAATATCAAGACCGTGCGAAAGTACTGGCGAATGACCCCCGATGAATTCACAAGTTGCCGGTCTGCGGCCACGACGCGCAAAAACAAGCACGATCCCTACGCCGACATTCTCGTCCATTGGTTAACGGAACACCCCGATCTCAGCGCAGCCCAGGTTCACGACCGGCTGAAACAACATTATGCCGAGTACCGGGAAAGCGAACGGACATTGCGCCGGTTTTTGAGCAAACTGCGACGAAAGCACAGCCTGCCAAAGCCGTGCCATCATGAGCGCCAATACCAGGCCGTCGTAGACCCGCCTATGGGCCAACAAGTCCAAGTCGATTTCGGTTTCGCCTGGGCCACCACAGAGAGCGGTCGGAAAATCCGTGTTTACGGCTTTGGCGCCATCCTGTCCCATTCTCGCTACCGATACCTGGAATGGCGAGCGACGCCCTTTACCACCGCCAGCCTTTGCGAAACCTTCGAGCGCTGCTGGGCCTACTTCGGCGGCATCCCCAAAGAAGTGGTGATGGACCAGGACAAGCTCATGGTCGTCAGCGAAAACAACGGCGATATTCTCTTGACGGAAACCTTTGAGGTGTACCGGCAAGCCGTTGGATTCAGCGTCCACCTCTGCCGAAAAAGCGACCCGGAAAGCAAGGGCCGGATCGAAGCGTTCATCAAGTATGGAAAGTACAACTTCATCCCCCACCGCACGTTCAAAGACATCGATCATGTCAATGAGGAATGCCTGGCTTGGCTCGAACGCACCGCCAACGCCAACATCCACGGCATAACAAAAAAAGTACCCGCCGAAGTGTACGCGATAGAGCGCGAGCACTTGCGGCCGGTACCCAAGAAGAAAAATAGCAATGCCATTGTAACAAGAACCGTCCGAAAGGACAATACCATTATGGTCCACAGCAATCGATACTCGGTGCCGCTGGGCACGTACAAAGCGGGCGTCGAGGTGCGGATCGAAATCGCGGAGAAGACCCTGAACATCTATGCCCTCGATACGGGGCATTGCTTGCGGAACATGGATTGGTGGCCGGACGAGGGCATCTCGTCATCAACCGAAACCACCAACGGGATTATACGAAGACGTATGATGAACTCGAAGAAGCGGCGCTTCTGCGCTTGGGGAGCCATGCCTGCGCCCGACAGTTTGTCGAGGGGCTTCGCAAAACGAACAGCCGGTACTTTCGCGATCAGATTCAGGCATTGGAAAGACTGGCCGGTGAAACAACCGCCGATGCCTTGCAAGCAGCCATCAAGCAGTGCAACGAAGTGCAGCGCTATAGCGTGCAAAAGCTCCGCGAGACGCTCTCAAGCCTCCAGAAGAACGCAACACCAGCCACCCCAACACCCCCGGCGACGGGCGCCTCGACAACCGAAGTCCTCGCTGCGACCGCTCGGCTGAAGCATTTGCAAGGCCAGGCTGCCCGGCGAGAGATTGGCGACTATACCCGTTGCCTCAAAGGAGCATGACCATGCGCACAGGCCGACAACTGGATGACTTATTGCAGCAGTGCCACTTCCACCTGCGCAGTGAACAGCTTGCGCCTATGGCCAACGAAGCCGCTGCCGCCGAGCCTCCCTACCTGGCATTTCTCGAACAGGTGCTCCGTTGTGAAATTGACGCCCGAGAGGAAAAGGCGATGGAATCCCGCCTTCGCCAAGCCGGCTTTCCCTACATGCGCACCCTGGAGGACTTTGACTTTGCCTTTCAAGCCGCGATCTCAAAGCGACATATCCAACAGTTGACGACCATGCAGTGGATCGATGATGCCTTCAACCTGTTTTTTCTCGGACCTCCCGGCACAGGAAAGACGCATCTCTCCGTCGCCATCGGCAGCGCCGCCGTAGACAAGGGCTACAAGGTGCGCTTCATCTCCATGGACCAACTGGTCAGCGCCTTTCGCACAGAAAGCACGGAGCCGAAGGCCCAACGTATCTTGCGGGCCATCCGGAAAGCCGATCTGGTGATCATCGACGAACTTGGATTTCTGCCGATCACACGTACCGAAGCCAATCAGTTTTTCCAACTGGTCAATGACTTGTATCAGCAGACATCCGTCATCATCACGTCCAACAAGAGCTTCGAAGAGTGGCCTGAAGTCTTTGGCGACAGTGTGATCACCACCGCCATTCTGGACCGGCTCGTCCACCACAGTGAACTTTTCTCCTTGTCCGGGGATAGCTACCGGATGACCCATCGAAAGACCTTTTTGACGGCATGATCCCCCGATTGTTCCTAGATTCCCCGAGGCGGGTCTCTATGCTGCTTGCCCATACAAGGAATTGTCAGGTTGACCGGGGAACCGGCTTGCCGGCGCGCAGCGGCCTTGACCGGCAGGGTAAAATGAAAACCCGACGGGAACTCAGGGTTCTTGTTCCTGAGTTCCCGTCGGCGCCAAACGACAACCCTGCCGAGTCAAGGCTTCCCCGGACAACCGCGCCGAAGAGGCAATCTTCTCTCAAGGATATGTTTGGGTACCCATATGCCCAAGGCCGATTGAATCAACGCGATTCTTGGACATATGGGTACCCAAAATCCACAAATCACACTGGTTGCTAATGGAATTACGGCAATGAAAAACGGCCATGCATGATGGCCAAAAAAAGTCCAAAATTAATGGCCGATTTTTGACCAAAACACTTGACCGATCACA
>NZ_WXEY01000050.1 GCF_009877425.1 Heliomicrobium undosum
TGAGGCGTTTAGTCGACGGGTACGAATCGGTCGAGGACTTGACCTTTTTGCGCGATATAATCCTCTGTTCAGTTTTGAAAGAGTAACAAAGCATTGCATTCCTGCAAAAAAAGTAGGATTGCAATGCCTTTTCCATTTTGAGGCATCCATAAACAGGCTTTGTTTCTAACCAACCTAATGTTCGCCTTTTGTGCTCTGACAAGTATATCTTTATTTCAGTGGGTGAAGATATAACCGCCTAAACTTCTTTTTAAGGCGGTGTTTCTATTGCCTCAAAAAAAATGGCCGGTTTTCCTAACCTCCTTGCTGTTCCTCGTCATATGTCTATTCGCAACGGGGTGTGCCCGCCCAATGAAAAACACAGTTACCCCAGAGGTGACGGCCTCACCCAAAGAGACCCGACAGATACTGGAGGAAGGCAACCGCCGTTTTATCGAGTCCGCGCCGCAGGCGAAAAACCTCGGGGAAGAGAAGCGGCGGCAATTGACTGGCGGTCAGAAACCGATAGCGGTGGTTGTCAGTTGTTCCGACTCGCGCGTTCCTCCGGAGCACATTTTTGATCAGGGACTTGGCGATCTATTTGTGGTCCGCGTCGCCGGCAATGTGGTCAGCCCGGAGGTGCTGGGCAGCGTCGAATATGCGGTGGAACACCTGCGCACACCGCTCGTTGTTGTTTTGGGGCATGAAAGCTGTGGCGCCGTCAAGGCGGCTGTAGAGGAAGGTCATGTGGAAGGGAGTATCGCCTCTATTACGGAGCGGATCCGGCCGCTGGCGCAAGAGCAAAAGGCGAGGGGGGTAAAGGGGACGGAACTGGTGGAGAGCACCGTGGACCATAACATCCGGGCCTCCCTTGCCGAACTGAAGAAGAGCGCTATTCTCCGGAAAACTTTGAACGAGGGGAAGTTGCAGATCCAGGGAGCGAAGTATGATCTCGATACGGGAAAAGTCGAGTGGCTTCAGTGAAGTGAGGCGAGCGCCCGGACTTCCGGTGATTGTCGTCGGGAGAATCGGGCGCTTACCCTTAGAACAAGGATTGGAGCAAGCATGTTTTTTAATTTTTTGCTGAGGGCTTTGGGGGAGGATTTGCAAAGGTCGGATGGCGTTTGGGGTTCAATTACTGATGATATAGGGTGCTTTGATGGCGAATGCGTCGAAGATAAAGGTATCTACCTCGAAACGATCGAAAATCTTAGAAGGATCTCGAAAGGATTTTTTAGCGCACAAGCAATTAACGACTTCGTAGATATCGAAAAAGGGCTGGCGTGGGTCTCCTTTGAGTATGGCGGGAAATTTTACAAATGGGATTTAGAAGTGAATCATGACTGGTTCGATGTAGGCGTAATCTCCAAGATAAATATGGTATTAAAGCAGTCGAATAGTCCTAGAAAATATGCTGTTGCCCTGATAGACCAGATCTATTTCATTGGATTTTTTTCTCCGGCACAGGTAAATAAGCTGAATAACCTAACCGAGTTGGGATTTGAATTTTTGTAAGGGTTCAATAGGATAAAAATACCGTTGACTTTGTCTGAAATTCTTGTTAATATATCATTCCGTCGGAGATTTTACAGCCTTCAAAAATAGGGCGATTAGCTCAGATGGTTAGAGCGCTTGCTTGACATGCAAGAGGTCAGCGGTTCGATTCCGTTATCGCCCACCAGTTGCTATCCAATGTTTCATGCGAAAGTGGCGGAACTGGCAGACGCGCACGTTTGAGGGGCGTGTGGGCAACCGTGAGGGTTCGAGTCCCTCCTTTCGCACCAGACATTACCACTTGATATTGTAGTGTATCGGTGGTAGGATATAATTCCTGTCTACGATAGACCGTTTGATTCAGAGTCGTAGCGGGCGAGAAAAATTGGTCCTTGAAAATCGAACAGTTGCGAATCAAAAGCGTGCGAAACCAATCAATTCGATTGTATTTAAGAGCTTGACTCAAGCTACCTACAAATTTTTGTGGAGAGTTT
>NZ_WXEY01000051.1 GCF_009877425.1 Heliomicrobium undosum
ATATCCCATTTTCGACGGTGTGTCATGAAAGGAATTGAATTTCCAACCAATTCCGTGCTTTGCAAGAGATGAGGGAAGGCCCCTCGAACTCGGTATTCTTGTACAGGGTTCAAACAGCCTTAAGCTGCTATGTTCAAAAGGCATGGTGGTGAGCGTTAAGGAAAAGGCCGGGGCGACCGGTCATGTGTGTATCATGGAGCTGAACGAAAGTGAAGGGCCGAAGAAGTATCGTAAGTGGGAACATTGCTATCAAAACCAGGGATTTGTTGAGTAACTGGGATGAATCCGAAGGAAACCTGATTACTGTTCGGATGGTAGCCGGTATAGAGGCCACAGGAACATGATATAGGCTCTTGCAAGGAACATGAGAACCTACGGCTCCACTAAAAGGAAACGTCAAGAGGCTAATTCACAGGGACGAAGATACTGGAAGTGGAGCATAGGGGCGGAGGAATCTGTAGTAGCGATGAAGTGTGCGTAATGGCCATCGAGCGAAGGGATTCCGTTATCGTAACTTTGAGATTTGGTCAACCGACAGTGGGAGGAATCAAAGATCAAAGGGAAGCCGTACGAGATTTCGAAACACTTGGTCATGGATGCGTTTAACCGGGTAAAGGCCAACAAAGGGGCAGCAGGAGTAGACGCTCAAAGTCTGGTAGAGTACGAAAAGAACTTGAAGGATAATCTGTACAAGCTTTGGAATCGGATGTCATCGGGAAGTTACTTTCCGAAACCAGTCAAGGGAGTAGAAATTCCAAAGAAAAGTGGAGGCACAAGATTACTCGGCGTGCCCACAGTGGAAGATAGGATAGCGCAAATGGTTGGCAGGCTGTATTTCGAGCCAATAGTGGAACGAATATTTCATAAGGACTCATACGGATACAGACCCGGAAAATCGGCCATTGACGCAATCGGGACCACTCGGAAAAGATGCTGGGAATACGACTGGGTCATAGAGTTCGACATTCGAAAACTATTCGATAACATTGAGCATGAATTGCTAATGAAAGCCGTCAGAAAACATACAGAGTGCAAGTGGTTTCTACTGTATGTGGAAAGATGGCTTAAAGCCCCATTTCAAATGCCGGATGGAGCGATTGTAGAAAGGACGTCGGGAACTCCGCAGGGCGGAGTGATCAGTCCAGTATTGGCAAATCTGTTTCTACATTACGCATTTGACCGGTGGATGGCAGACAAAAATCCAGAAAACCCTTGGGCGAGATATGCTGATGATGGAGTCGTCCACTGCAGAACAAAGGAAGAGGCCGACACCCTGTTGGAAAGACTTAAGAAGAGGATGCTCTCGTGCCAACTGGAAATACACCCGGACAAAACCAGAATTGTGTACTGCAAAGACGCAAATAGGAAGAATACGCACGAACACACTTTATTTACTTTCCTAGGGTATGAATTCAGGCCAAGAGTAGCGAAAAACAAAAATGGACAGTATTTCATCGGATTCACTCCAGCAGTGAGTTCACAGGCAAGAAAGAGTTTCCGAGAATCCATAAGGGAAATTAGGAGACAGTCCAATGGTGTAACACTGGATGAGGTCGCATGGAGGATGAATCCGGTTATTCGGGGGTGGGCCAACTACTTTGGAAGGTTCTGCCCTAGCTCTATGAAAAAGGAACTTTCGAAAGTGAATCTCGCACTGGTCAGATGGGCAATGAGAAGGCACAAGAGCCTACGACGTAAACCCGCGAGGGCACTCGATTGGCTCGGTACTTGCGCAAAAATACGTCCAAATCTCTTTGCTCACTGGGAAATGGGCGTTGTGCCAGCGGTATGATGACAAGAGCCGGATGAGGGGAGACTCTCACGTCCGGTTCTGTGAGCAGGCAGGGGTGAAATTCCCCTGCTTGACTCGAC
>NZ_WXEY01000052.1 GCF_009877425.1 Heliomicrobium undosum
CCCTTGTTCCGCGAGTTGGAATTCAACATTTTCGATTTTTTGAGAACAGGGAACTAGGTGCATAATTATAGCCCCTCCGTATAAAGCGCCTCCGTAAAACCTGCCCACCGAATCATCTTCAACGCCTCCTTGTCGACATTGTCCGGCAAGAGGCGTTGACCGTTGATGGAGACCACCGTGATCATGTTGAGGTATTCGAGGATCGTTGTAATCGACGGAACCTGGGTCTTCTTCTTACCGGGGAGAAGCAGGAATTCTTCTCGTTGCTTCAGTTCCCGACGAACCCGAAATTCCAAATAGGACGCCAGCATCAGCGCCAACACAAAGACATAGCCCAGCGCCTCAATTCGACGCTTGCTCTTCAAGTATACCGGCCCCAGCATGACCGGGCTTTTTAGGAAACGAAACTTCATCTCAATCGTGTTCTGGCGCTTGTATTCCGTCAAGATTTCGGCGGGGCTCATCGGATTGCGCACATCGTTAATCAGGATGAAGGTAGATTCTTTTCGGCAGGCCTGTTCCCATGCCTCGGGCTTCAGTTCGCCTACGACGCACTGGGCATGAAAGGTCACTTCGATGTCCGGAAGAGCATCCTTTTTGGGTCGCCCGCGATGGGCGTGACGATGCAGCGTTTTGCGTTCGACGGCGCCTTCCACATGAAAGCCCTGTTTCCGGGCGTCTGCTCGCCATTCCTCCAAGGCAATCCGGGCATCGTCCTCACAGGCAAAGGGCCGATCCGACAACACCGCTGCTTCTTTCTCCAGGGCAGTCTTTCGCTTGGCAAACTGCCGTTGCAGGGTTTTTTCTTTTCGGGACTCTAAGTGGGAGGAATGGACGACCAAGAAGCCGTACTCTCGCCCAGCCAGTTCCCGGCGTGTCGAATACACGCTATACCTCGCCCGGTCGGCCTCGGAGGAATCGGCCAAGGTTCCAAGGTCTTCCCATTGCCCGTCCGCCCAGGCCTCGTCTTTGAGGGTTTGTGCGAGCGCAAAGGTTTCCGGCAACCGGGAGATGAATTGCACGCCCTGACGGGCGAGTTTATTCAGCCCCTCGGTGGAAACAAGGGCGCAATCAGCCACAAAGATGACATCCCGATAGCCTTTTTCGGTGAAGAACTTTTGCATCTCCACGGCCGCTTCAGGGTTCCAGGTGACATCGGCTGTATTGCCAGAAAGCAGTTGTCCCATGATCGGGAGCCCATTCTCTTGGACCGCAGCGCCGATCTTGAACTGTTTCAAATCCGGGCGAAGATCTTTGCTGTGCCCTCGATTCACATCAAAATCTCCGGTGGGCTCTTCTTCGTACGCGCCCTGGACGGATTTTGATGTGGTGTCAAAGTGGATGAAACGAATCCCCATCGCATGGGCGTGAAGCAGTGTGACTCCGACCAAACTGACCAGTGTCTCCTGCGAGATCTCGGCGAGCTTATCCAGCGCATGTCCGTATGCGTCATCGTTCACCTGTTCCAGCGTTAAATGGCCTTGGAACACAGCGGTCATGTCCTGCTTGGCCCAGAATTGCTCCACTTTCCAGAGGGCTTTTCTCCCGCAGAGGATGCAGATGATCAGACTTTCGATGAGAATTCCGGGCGAAACCCGTGAAATGGCTTCATCCCATTTCACCAGTTGGTTGACGATTTCACGAATCTTTGCGATGCGGCAGAGCTTGGCGATCACAGGTACGGCTCCGGCTTGGATCATGCGTATATTGGCTGATGCCACGAATACCATCTCCTACACTGTATTGACGATGGTATTCGACAATAAACGATGAGCTCCTTTAAAATATTTCCAGAAACCAAAAATATTTGTTGTTGCCATATCAACTTGCGGAATGCGGG
>NZ_WXEY01000053.1 GCF_009877425.1 Heliomicrobium undosum
TTATAAATGTACAGTGTAAAACCAAGTTCAATAAAATCGTTATAAACATATCAAACCAATAAACGTGTTTGCAAAAGTTAACAAAATCACTTATCCTTACATTTCGACAAAATTAGTTTTTATTCGACAAAGGACTTTTAATAAATTTATAGAACGATATAGATAAAAAATATCGGAGGTAAAATATAAATTGATTGAAAGCATTTCATTAAGTAATTTTAAGGCCTTTAAAAATTTAGACATGCTAAAGTTAAAGCCTATTACAGTATTGTGCGGAACAAATAGTTGCGGAAAAAGTTCATTAATGCAAAGTATATTATTGCTAAAACAAACATTAGAAAATCAAAATCCCAGTCAAACCTTATTGCTTAATGGAAGATTTGCTCACTTGGGTTCTTTTGAGAATATTATTAACGGAAAAAGGCCAGATGATAAAGTATCATTTAATATTAGAGTAAAATTTAAGAAAGAGAATTTTAACAGTCATCGGAGTTTTGGAAATTTACCTCCTATTCCAGCTCAACTAAGATCTTTGCTCTCCGATAAGAATTTTTATAGTCCCGAAGCTAATTACATACTTAATTTTGGCATTACTTTAAAGGCAATAAAAGAAAAAAACAAAAAACTATTTCATTCAGCTAAAATAGAAAAATGGGAATTTGGAATTGAAACGTTGACAAAAACCAATGAAATTCTGCCAAAAACAGACATTGTCATTAAGGAAATTGAGGAAAATAAATATTTAACTACTTGGAGTAATCTTGATACGTTTTTTGGTGAGGGTCATGGTGAACAAGCGTATGGTGTAGAATTCTCTAACCTTATACCATCTACCTGGAAGGTAAAAACAGGGGATGACGGTTCAAGACCATCAGTTGCGTATTCAATGGGTAGTATCGCAAGTTTATTAAAGTCAATATTTGCTTCATTTACTTATGTTGGTCCCTTACGAGAGGAACCTTCACGTCGATATATTTACGAAAATGAAGTAATTGAAATAGGTATAAAAGGTGAAAATGCTGCATATATTTATTTAACAGAAGAATTACTACTAAAAGAACATGTGTTTTACAACAAAGAAATTGATGGTTTTGTTAAAAAAGATAAAACAAAGCTACAAGAGGCCGTAACATTATGGATGGATGAATTTGGGGTGAAAAACTTTAAACCAGAACAACAAAATGAAATTATTTACTTAAATATGGACTCTAACTCCTCTAAAGCTAGCGTCAACATTGCTGAAGTAGGATTCGGCGTTAGCCAGCTTTTTCCGATTGTATTAGAAGGATTGCGAATGCCTACTTTAAGTACGCTATTATTAGAACAGCCTGAAATCCATTTACATCCTAAACTACAAATGAAAATAGCAGACTTTTTCATTTGTCTAGCATTATCCAAGAAAAACGTAATTATTGAAACCCACAGTGATCATATAGTTAACAGATTAGTTCGCAGAATTGTTGAGGATGATACCGGTAAATTAGCTGAGTTAATTGGTATATACTTTATATCTCCCTCAAATAACGGACCAATAATTGAAGAGGTTTTGGTTGATGAATATGATGGTATTGTAAATTGGCCACCTGAATTCTTTGACCAAGTTGCTAACGAACAAGAGATGATAATTAAAGCTGGAATCAAGAAAAGAAGAAATAGGAAAAATAATAAGTTGAGGTAATAATCAAATGAACATATCTACAGTTCTGGAA
>NZ_WXEY01000054.1 GCF_009877425.1 Heliomicrobium undosum
TAGGGTCTGCTAACTAATTCGCAAAGCCGCATTTTTTAAAGGGATTCAGGGGCTTTCTGTCGAAGTAAGTGCACGGAAATCGAATAAGTCCCCAAAAAAACCGTGCACATGGAGGCAGAAGCATGTACAAAAAAACAAGTCCTCAACTGACGATAGATGATTTTATCTTACCGTTTTCCGGAAAGCTTAGCGCAGATAATCGCTGGGTGAAACTGGCCGGTATTATTCCGTGGGATGAGCTAGAAAAGCAATATGCCTTTATGTTTCCCAGCGACAGAGGAAATGTGGCAAAGCCTGTGCGTATGGCCCTGGGTTCTCTGCTTATTCAAGCGCGCTGTGATTACAGCGATCGGGAAACGGTCCAACAAATCACCGAAAATCCATATTTGCAGTACTTCATTGGGCTCAAAGAATATCAACTCACCAAACCGTTCACTCCCGTTGCGTTGGTGAAGTTTCGCAAGCGGTTCAATGCCAAACGTATGGCCGAGATTAACGAGTTGATTTTGCAAGCAGAAAAAGCCCAAAAGAAGACGCAAAAAGACCAAGACGACGACCACGATGATCGTGACGCCAATGGTTCAGGTGGTGGCGGGCCTGCAAGAGAAGGGTATGCAGTCGTGATCGAAGAGCCCGCTTCAACACAAAACTCCGAGTCGAATCAGGGCACACTCATTCTAGACGCCACCTGCACCCCCGCAGATATCAAGTATCCTACGGATTTGGGGTTGCTCAACGAAGCTCGAGAAAACCTGGACATCATGATCGACTGTTTGCACGAAGGAATCGGAAAGCCGACAAGGAGACCCCGCACACACAGGGAAAAAGCGCGGAAAGACTACCTGACCCTTTCCAAACAGCGGAGTCCTCGCAAACATCAGATCCGCAAAGCCGTAAAGAAGCAATTGCAATATGTCAAACGAAATCTCGGTTTTGTTGACCAGTTGCTGCAAAAAGCGAAGGAACAGAATGTAGAAAATGTCCTCCGTCCTCGCCAAGTCACCTTATTGGGGGCCATCCGTGAACTCTACGCGCAACAGTCGGCCATGTACAAAAACCGAACGCATCGAATCCAAGATCGGATTGTCAGCCTCCATCAGCCTCATGTGCGACCGATTGTGCGGGGAAAGGCCAAGGCCTCGGTCGAGTTTGGCGCCAAGGTCGCCATCAGCCTCGATAACGGCTATAGTCGAATCGAGAAGTTGTCCTGGGATTCCTATAATGAAGCGGAGACCCTGCGAGGGGCGGTAGAACGATATAAGGAGCGGCACGGCCATTACCCCGAGGCGGTGCTGGCCGATCGAATTTACCGTAACCGGGAAAACCTCGCCTTCTGCAAACAACGGGGCATTCGCCTCAGTGGTCCGCGACTTGGGCGACCTCTTGCCAACGGCCTACTCAAAAAAGCGGAAAAACGAATGGAACGACTGGATGCCCGACAACGCAACGCCGTGGAAGGGAAATTTGGAGAAGGCAAACGTAAGTACGGCCTTGCCTGCATCATGGCGCGTTTAAAAGAAACAGCGGAATGCATGATTTCTATGCAATTTTTGGTAATGAACCTAGAGCATAAACTCAGGGTTCTTTTTGTCCAATTTTGGCTTCGGATGATGGCTGGAACGTTCAAACCCAGTTTTTGTTAGATGACATTAAAACCGGGGTTTGGCTAGCAAGCCCTA
>NZ_WXEY01000055.1 GCF_009877425.1 Heliomicrobium undosum
CCCCCAAAGTGCTCCGCCAACGAATTTAATTTAAGTTTAATCGCCGCTATGGTTTAAGAATTACAATGTTGAACTTCCGGCGGAAGCGTAAACCGCGTAAATTCAATCCCGGCTAGCGCGGCCGCTCGTCGCAGTTCCGGAGTGTCAAATCGGCGAGGCATGACACGACGAACGGTACCATCCGTCTGTGGGTTGATCAGGATGACCACATCGGAAAACAACTGCATAAACGATGCCGCTGTCGGTGATTTGGATAAGCGGTTTCCGGGTAGGCGGATCGGCTTCGTCTCTCGGGCCATGTTTTGGCGAAGCCTGCGCTCCAGTAGGCTGTAGATCAACAAGCCAATGAGAAACACATAACCCAGGGCCATAATGCGATTCGGCGTTTTCAGCCAGATCTGATCCACCACGGCAGGATCCTTGAGCCAGCGGAATCGGTTCTCGACGGTAATTTGCCCTTTGTACCGGCGAAGGATCTCCACGGCATCTTCCGTTGTGTCATTGGTCATGAGAATAAAGGTCTCTTCTTTACGTTGCGCAGCCGCCAGTCGCGCCTTATCGATGTCTCCCACGGTGACACAGACCTGCCACTTGGTCTCGTATTCGGGCACGAATCCGGCTGGACGGCGGCCCCGTCCACGGGTTGTTTTTTCTTGCTGAATCGCCACCACGTTCGCTGATAGCGAATGCAATGCCGTGGCATAGGCAGACAGGAACTCGGCCCGCGCAGCCTGCGCGTCCGCTTCACAGGCGTACAGGTGTTTTTGCAGCTTCGTCGCCGCTTTTTCCAGCGCTTCTTTTTCTCGCTTCGCCTGACGCTCCAACATGCCCGCCTTTTGGCCGGCAAGGGAACTGGAATGAATGACAAAGAAGCGATAGGTCCGGCCATCCAGTTCGTCGGTCGTTTCCCACAATCGATACGTGGCGGCATCGGGTTTGTCGGAGATGGCGCCGACATTCGTCCAATCGTTTGCCTGCTCTGCCGCAAGCTTTAAGGTTTTGGTTAGTTGATATGTTCCCGGAAGGCGCGTGACAAAGAGCATCTGCACATCATGCAGACGCTTCAGGTTCTCAAAGGTCACCAGCGCGGAGTCGGCGATATACATGACCTTTTGGCTGACATGGTGCGCGACGAGGCCGGCCAATTCGTCAATCACATCACGGTTCCAAGTCTTGTCCGATTGGTTCCCGTTCATGACTTTCCCTGCCACGGGAACCCCTTCCGCGACAACCAACCCGTATAGGAACTGCTTGAGATCGGGTCGCCCATCTTTGCTGTAGCCATAGGTGATCGACAATTCCCCTTCGCCCTCATAGGCACCGTACACGCTTTGGGACGTTGTATCAGAGTGGAGATGGCGCAGATCAATGCCGTGTCGGACCACGGAGACAGTGGACACCATATCAAAAACATGCTGCGGATTCGCTTCGTACATCCGATCCAACAAGAGACCGAAGTGCCGATCATGCAAGGCATCCAGCGAAAGCGCGCTCGGCCCGAAAATCAAATCCAAATCGGTGTTTTCGTAA
>NZ_WXEY01000056.1 GCF_009877425.1 Heliomicrobium undosum
TTCTAAGGGAGAATATCGACTTGCCTACGCCTTGGGGTAATCGACGCAACAAGGCTTCCAAGCAAAAAATCTCGACCCATGCCCGGTCGAGATTTTTTGCTTTATGCGTGTTGCCCCTGAACGTTTCGGTCCTGGACCAACTGAATTACGAGTTTGATTCATTCAAACTTCAGGACATCTCCTAACAGGAAGGTCTTATCCCTACGCTCGCCGTCGGACGTCGTCCAGGACACCATCGCTTCCGATGTGCGAAAGATGTTCCTGATGGCTTGTTCGTCGAGTCCCTTCGCATAAAATACAAATTCGTCGCTGTAATGGGCGGCATGTTCTCCCGGATTGTCTTGACGATATCCCTTTCCAAACCAATATCGTTTTCCGTCATAGGCATTAGCTGCGTGCTTCAGTTGGAGAACGATGACTTGCCTGTCTGTTATTTTGGAAGAATCGATTACATCGAGAGAAAACATCATCTTTTTGAAATCGTTCTTCGTCACATTCTCTAGCTCTTTCGTCCCTACGTAGACATATTCGGCGTCAGTTAACTCAGTAGCGACGAAACTTACGCGAATATCTGGTATATCTGTGATTTTTTCGCCTGCACATCCCGCCGGCAATACCAGCAAACCCAGCAGGAGCATTAGTCGCAGGACGATTTTGCTCATTCTATCCCTCACTTCTTAAATCAATTCGAACATACAATTCATCAATTATTATTATTCCATAATTCATGGTCTACTCGCTCTTCTACTTTATACGTTTCGAACATAGCTAGAATCTATATGTTTATATTCCTTTTCCACTGATCATATGTTTGTAATCCGTTTGCATCATATTCGCTTAAAAATCTTGGCAATGAAGAACACGGGAAATCTTCTATGAAATTAACAGCTACAGATTCAAATGTCGTAATAAATAAGGGAAGTACGATCCATTCGGCAAAATAATCATGAATTGAATTTTCCTTTAATATAGCTTTGATTAGCAAATTAGCATTATTGAGACACCAGTTAATTTTTCTTAAAAACTTAGATTTGTAGGAATCTGGTTTAGATTCAATCACACCGAAATCCTGTAAGTCTTCGTACCAATGAATTGGTTCTGGAGAAAAAGAAACATTTTTACATTCACCAATAATTAACACCCTATTTCCCGGATGTAAACATAAAACATCTATTTCACCTACATCTGAAGGTATATCTATTTTTATACCATCGGAGCTTTTCAACGTCCTAGATTTAATATTTCTTCTTCCAATAAACCCTCTATTATTCAATTCATCAATTACAACTTTTTCTAAAATACCATTTGCGTCGTTGTGTAAGTTTTCAAGTACTTTTGTTGTTAATATAGGTTTTCTATTGTAGAGTTCTAAAGGCAGTTTTCTTTTTATTAAATCATAGTAAAAGCTAATCATTAAGCCTTCTTTAAGA
>NZ_WXEY01000057.1 GCF_009877425.1 Heliomicrobium undosum
CTTGGCCATGCTCGACCAGCGGCATGGTTCACTTATCCTCCTGCGTCCCCCCATCGGTCAAACGATCCAACGTGGTACAGGAATCTCCACCTGTTGTCCATCACCTACGCCTTTCGGCCTCGGCTTAGGTCCCGACTTACCCTGGGCGGACGAGCCTTCCCCAGGAAACCTTAGGCTTGCGGCGGGCAGGATTCTCACCTGCCTTTTCGCGTACTCATACCGGCATTCTCACTTCCTTGCGCTCCACCCAGCCTTCCAGCTGAACTTCGCTGCACAAGGAACGCTCCCCTACCCAAGACTTGCGTCTTGCCGAAGCTTCGGTGGCCTGTTTAGCCCCGTGTCATTTTCCGCGCAGAGTCACTCGACCAGTGAGCTATTACGCACTCTTTCAATGGTGGCTGCTTCTAAGCCAACATCCTGGTTGTCTGGGCAACTCCACATCGTTTTCCACTTAACAGGCACTTTGGGACCTTAGCTGTCGGTCTGGGCTGTTTCCCTCTTGACGACGGATCTTAGCACTCGCCGTCTGACTCCCGGGCATAAATGCGGGCATTCTGAGTTTGACAGGGTTCGGTAACCGGTGAAGGCCCCTAGCCCTATCAGCGCTTTACCTCCCGCATTCTTGATCCCGAGGCTAGCCCTAAAGCTATTTCGGGGAGAACCAGCTATCTCCGGGTTCGATTGGAATTTCTCCCCTACCCACACCTCATCCGCCGACTTTTCAACGTCGGTCGGTTCGGGCCTCCACGAAGTTTTACCTCCGCTTCACCCTGGACATGGGTAGATCACCCGGTTTCGGGTCTGCAGCCACGAACTTGACGCCCTATTCAGACTCGCTTTCGCTTCGGCTACGGCTTACCGCCTTAACCTTGCTCGTGACCGCAACTCGCCGGTTCATTCTACAAAAGGCACGCCATCACCCTTGCGGGCTTTGACTGCTTGTAAGCATACGGTTTCAGGTTCTATTTCACTCCCCTTCCGGGGTGCTTTTCACCTTTCCCTCACGGTACTTGTGCACTATCGGTCGCTGAGGAGTATTTAGCCTTGGAGGGTGGTCCCCCCGGATTCCCACGGGATTTCACGTGCCCCGCGGTACTTGGGATCCCTTCTGGATGTCTCGTCCTTTCGCCTACAGGGGTGTTACCTGCTGTGCCGGGCCTTTCCAGACCGCTTCGACTAGGATGATTCACTCGTGATGAAGGTCCCGCAACCCCGCCTCCGAAGAGACGGTTTAGGCTTTTCCCCGTTCGCTCGCCGCTACTGAGGGAATCTCGGTTGATTTCTTTTCCTCCGGGTACTGAGATGTTTCAGTTCCCCGGGTTGGCTTCCCACGCCTATG
>NZ_WXEY01000058.1 GCF_009877425.1 Heliomicrobium undosum
CGCTGGAAAAATTTTAAAGGAGTTCAACGCTTCTTGTCGAATACCATCCTCATTTCAGAGTGTAGGAGATGGTATTCGTGGCATCAGCCAATATACGCATGATCCAAGCCGGAGCCGTACCTGTAATCGCCAAGCTCTGCCGCATCGCAAAGATCCGTGAAATTGTCAACCAACTGGTGAAATGGGATGAAGCCATTTCACGCGTCTCACCGGGGATTCTCATCGAAAGTCTGATCATCTGCATCCTCTGCGGGAGAAAAGCCCTTTGGAAAGTGGAGCAATTTTGGGCCAAGCAGGATATGACCGCTGTGTTCCGAGGCCATCTGACGCTGGAGCAGGTGAACGATGACGCATATGGACATGCACTGGATAAGCTCGCCGAGATTTCGCAGGAGACACTGGTCAGCCTGGTCGGGGTCACACTGCTTCACGCCCATGCGATGGGGATTCGTTTCGTCCACTTTGACACCACATCAAAATCCGTCCAGGGCGCGTACGAAGAAGAGGCCACCGGAGATTTCGATGTGAATCGAGGGCATAGCAAAGATCTTCGCCCGGATTTGAAACAGTTTAAGATCGGCGCCGCAGTCCAAGAGAATGGACTTCCGATCATGGGCCAACTGCTTTCCGGCAATACGGCCGATGTCACCTGGAACCCCGAAGCTGCTGTGGAAATGCAGAAATTCTTCACTGAAAAAGGCTATCGGGATGTCATCTTCGTGGCCGACTGTGCCCTTGTTTCCACGGAGGGGCTGAATAAACTTGCCCGTCAGGGCGTCCAATTCATCTCCCGGTTGCCGGAAACCTTTGCGCTCGCGCAAACCCTCAAAGACGAGGCCTGGGTAACCGGGCAATGGGAAGACCTTGGAACCGTAACCGATTCCTCCGAGGCCGAACGAGCGAGGTATAGCGTGTATTCAACACGCCGGGAACTGGCTGGGCGAGAGTACGGCTTCTTGGTCGTCCACTCCTCCCACTTGGAGTCCCGAAAAGAAAAAACCCTGCAACGGCAGTTTGCCAAGCGAAAGGCTACCCTGCAGAAAGAGGCGGCGGCGTTGTCGGATCGGCCCTTTGCCTGTGAGGACGATGCCCGGATTGCCTTGGAGGAATGGCGAGCAGACACCCTAAAGCAGGGCTTTCATGTGGAAGGCGCCGTTGAATGCAAAACGGCGCATCGTCACGCCCACC
>NZ_WXEY01000060.1 GCF_009877425.1 Heliomicrobium undosum
CGGCCGTCGCTGGTGACCGTATGGTCGAATAGCTGCTGTGTCGCGAGATGTCGAGGTCGAACCGGCGGATACCTCCTGGCAGCAGCCTTTCTCGTTATGAGTAAGACGAACCAGGAAAGGTCTGAACGGACTGGAACGCACGCAAGATTGCAACTGTTTGATTTTGAGGGACCGAGAAATCGGTTCACTGGATACAGAGGAAAAACATTCTGGTTGATATTGATTAGCCGGTATGATACACTCTGTATTCCGGTGAGACGCCGGGAACTCAACAACTCAATATGATGATCTGGTGACAATGGCGGAGAGGTCACACCCGTTCCCATACCGAACACGGAAGTTAAGCTCTCCAGCGCCGATGGTACTTGGGGCGGTGGCCCCTGGGAGAGTAGGACGTCGCCGGATCAGCCGGGCAACCGGCAGACCCGATGGCGCGCGCAGCGATGCGTGAGGCCGAAACGGGTCATGATGGGCCTATAGCTCAGCTGGCTAGAGCGTACGACTGATAATCGTAAGGTCGGTGGTTCGAGTCCACCTAGGCCCACCATCCAGTGGGGGTGTAGCTCAGCTGGGAGAGCACCTGCCTTGCAAGCAGGGGGTCAGCGGTTCGATTCCGCTCATCTCCACCACTTTTTGCAGTGATCTCGCTGCAAGGCGAGTTTGCTATCATACATTGCTCCTTGAAAACTGCACAGAGGATAGGTAAAGCGCAAGCGATTACGGTCGAAGCGAAGAAGCGACAGGTGACGCCGAAGCGGCAACGCAACAGGTGACACCC
>NZ_WXEY01000061.1 GCF_009877425.1 Heliomicrobium undosum
GAAGGCAGAGCCGGCAGATTTACAGTCTGCTCCCTTTAGCCACTCGGGAATCCCTCCGTGATATGGTGCCTCGGGGCGGAATCGAACCACCGACACGAGGATTTTCAGTCCTCTGCTCTACCGACTGAGCTACCGAGGCAGATGGTGGGCGATAACGGAATCGAACCGCTGACCTCTTGCATGTCAAGCAAGCGCTCTAACCATCTGAGCTAATCGCCCGAAATATTTTGGAGGCGGCACCCAGATTCGAACTGGGGAATAAAGGTTTTGCAGACCTTTGCCTTACCACTTGGCCATGCCGCCATGGGGTGGCTGATGGGACTTGAACCCACGAGTGCCGGAGCCACAATCCGGTGCGTTGACCACTTCGCCACAGCCACCATATTGGTTTGAATGGAGCGGGTGATGGGAATCGAACCCACGTAGCTAGCTTGGAAGGCTAGAGCTCTACCATTGAGCTACACCCGCATGTGTTGAATGGTCGGAGTGACACGACTTGAACGTGCGGCCTCCTGCTCCCGAAGCAGGCGCTCTACCAAACTGAGCTACACCCCGATGGAATGGCGGAGAGAAAGGGATTCGAACCCTTGAGACAGGTTTTGCCCGCCTACACGATTTCCAATCGTGCGCCTTCGACCAACTCGGCCATCTCTCCGTACGTCTCTGCCTTATCATATTAGCAATACAAGGCAAGTGACCATACTTATCGTTTGTTTTAAGGGTTTGCCCCTTAAAAACCGCACAGAGGAATTATATCATACACGATTTC
>NZ_WXEY01000062.1 GCF_009877425.1 Heliomicrobium undosum
ATCCTTTGGTCTTGCGGAGTGGTACTCAAGCGGCTGAAGAGGACGGTTTGCTAAATCGTTAGTGGTCGTAAGGCCAGCGTGGGTTCAAATCCCACCCACTCCGCCATCTGCTTTTTTGTTTGCCGCCTCAAGCAGCGGACAAGTCTTGTGCGGCGGTGTAGCTCAGTTGGTCTAGAGCATACGGTTCATACCCGTAGTGTCGTAGGTTCAAATCCTACCACCGCTACCAAGTCCAAATCATCAAACATGCTGGAGAGATGGCCGAGTTGGTCGAAGGCGCACGATTGGAAATCGTGTAGGCGGGCAAAACCTGTCTCAAGGGTTCGAATCCCTTTCTCTCCGCCATTTATCGGGGTGTAGCTCAGCTTGGTAGAGCGCCTGCTTCGGGAGCAGGAGGCCGCACGTTCAAGTCGTGTCACTCCGACCATCACAGCAAAATGCGGAAGTGGCTCAGTGGTAGAGCATCGCCTTGCCAAGGCGAGGGTCGCGAGTTCGAATCTCGTCTTCCGCTCCATAATGCGCCCGTAGCTCAGCTGGATAGAGTAATTGACTACGAATCAAGAGGTCGGAGGTTCGAATCCTCCCGGGCGCGCCATTTTTCCCTTTACCCCTGCGCAATGGCAATGCGCGATACAGTCGGGGCGTAGCTCAGTTTGGTAGAGCGCTACCTTGGGGTGGTAGAGGCCGCACGTTCAAATCGTGTCGCTCCGACCATTGTTACCTTTACGTTTCTCAACTTTATACAT
>NZ_WXEY01000063.1 GCF_009877425.1 Heliomicrobium undosum
TGACCGTCGCCTGTGACTTTATGGTCGAATGGCGGCTGTGTCGCGAGATGTCGAGGTCGAACCGGCGGATACCTCCTAGCAGCAGCCTTGCTCGTCAAGAGTAAGGCGAACCAGGAAAGGTCTGCGCGGACTGGAACGCACGCAAGATTGCAACTGTTTGATTTTGAGGGACCGGAACAGTCGCTCATAGGAATCAGAGGAAAAACATACCGGTTGATTTTGGTTGGCTGGTGTGATAGACTCTGAATTCCGGTGAACGAACAGACGCCAATTGAGTCGCGTAGCGATGATGTTGGGAAGTCTGAAAACCGGTGACTCAACAACACCATACAAAGATCTGGTGACAATGGCGGAGAGGTCACACCCGTTTCCATCCCGAACACGGAAGTTAAGCTCTCCAGCGCCGATGGTACTTGGGACGGTGGTCCCTGGGAGAGTAGGACGTCGCCGGATCAGCCGGGAAACCGGCAGACCCGATGGCACGCGCAGCGATGCGTGAGGCCGAAGCGGGTCAAAATGGGGCTATAGCTCAGCTGGGAGAGCGCTTGAATGGCATTCAAGAGGTCAGCGGTTCGATCCCGCTTAGCTCCACCAAATCGATAACTTTTCCCGCCGTCTTCACGGCGGCGGGGTTTGCTCCTTGAAAACTGCACAGAGGATACGTAAAGCGCAAGCGATTACGGTCGAAGCGAAGAAGCGACAGGTGACGCCGAAGCGGCAACGCAACGGTGACACCCAGGCGGCG
>NZ_WXEY01000064.1 GCF_009877425.1 Heliomicrobium undosum
CCCTTGTTCCGCGAGTTGGAATTCAACATTTTCGATTTTTTGAGAACAGGGAACCATGGGCAAAACTACAGCCCTTCGGTATAAAGCGCCTCGGTAAAACCTGCCCACCGAATCATCTTCAATGCCTCCTTGTCGACATTGTCCGGCAAGAGGCGTTGACCGTTGATGGAGACGACAGTGATCATGTTGAGGTATTCGAGGATCGTCGTAATCGACGGAACCTGTGTCTTCTTCTTGCCGGGAAGGAGCAAGAACTCTTCCCTTTGCTTCATTTCCCGACGAACGCGAAATTCCAAGTAAGACGCCAGCATCAGCGCCAACACAAAGACATAGCCCAGCGCCTCAATTCGACGCTTGCTCTTTAAGTACACCGGCCCCAGCATGACCGGGCTTTTTAGGAAGCGAAACTTCATTTCAATCGTGTTTTGGCGCTTGTATTCCGTCAAGATTTCGGCGGGGCTCATCGAATCGCGGACATCGTAAATCAGGATGAAGGTAGACTCTTTTCGGCAGGCCTGTTCCCATGCTTCAGGACGCAGTTCGCCGACGACGCACTGGGCATGAAAGGTCATTTCAATGTCTGGAAGGGCATCCTTTTTGGGACGCCCGC
>NZ_WXEY01000065.1 GCF_009877425.1 Heliomicrobium undosum
CGTTGCTTGAGGCATCACCGTTGCGTTGCCGCTTCGGCGTCATCTGTCGCTTCTTCGCTTCGACCGTAATCGCTTGCGCTTTACGTATCCTCTGTGCAGTTTTCAAGGAGCAAATGAAATGATGGTGGGCCTAGGTGGACTCGAACCACCGACCTTACGATTATCAGTCGTACGCTCTAGCCAACTGAGCTATAGGCCCATCATGACCCGCTTCGTCCTCACGCATCGCTGCGCGCGCCTTCGGGTCTGCCAGTTTCCCGGCTGATCCGGCGACGTCCTACTCTCCCAGGGACCACCGTCCCAAGTACCATCGGCGCTGGAGAGCTTAACTGACCTGTTCGGGATGGGAACGGGTGTGACCTCTCCGCCATTGTCACCAGATCATATTGTGTTGTTGAGTTCCCGGTGTCTCGACCGGAATTCAGAATCTATCATACCGGCTGACCGAAATCAACCAGTAGATATTTCCTCCGAACCCAGTCACCCGGTCCCTCAAAATCAAACAGTTGCGTTTCTTGCGTGCGTTCGACCTCGACATCTCGCAACACAGACGCCATTTGACCTTAACGGTCACAGGCGACAGTCG
>NZ_WXEY01000066.1 GCF_009877425.1 Heliomicrobium undosum
GAACAGTCGCTCACAGGAATCAGAGGAAAAACATACCGGTTGATTTTGGTTGGCTGGTGTGATAGACTCTGAATTCCGGTGAACGAACAGACACCAATCGAGTCGCGACAGCGATGATGTTGGGAAGTCTGGTAACCGGTAACTCAACAACACCATACAAAGATCTGGTGACAATGGCGGAGAGGTCACACCCGTTCCCATCCCGAACAGGTCAGTTAAGCTCTCCAGCGCCGATGGTACTTGGAGCGGTGGCCCCTGGGAGAGTAGGACGTCGCCGGATCAGCCGGGAAACCGGCAGACCCGATGGCACGCGCAGCGATGCGTGAGGCCGAAGCGGGTCAAAGTGGGGCTATAGCTCAGCTGGGAGAGCGCTTGAATGGCATTCAAGAGGTCAGCGGTTCGATCCCGCTTAGCTCCACCAAATCGATAACTTTTCCCGCCGTCTTCATGGCGGCGGGGTTTGCTCCTTGAAAACTGCACAGAGGATACGTAAAGCGCAAGCGGTTATAGTCGAAGCGGCAACGCAGCGGTGACACCCAAGCGGCAACGCG
>NZ_WXEY01000067.1 GCF_009877425.1 Heliomicrobium undosum
GCGCCTAGGCATCCACCGTATGCCCTTACTAACTTGACCTTATATCGATTGTAGTCGTTGCGTCTCTGCTTGGGTGGCCCCGTAGCGTTGCCGCTTCGGCGTCACCTGTCGCTTCTTCGCTTCGACCGTAATCGCTTGCGCTTTACGTATCCTCTGTGCAGTTTTCAAGGAGCAAATGGCGACCGCCTTGCGGCGGTCATGCCGGTTTCCCGGCGGATCCGGCGACGTCCTACTCTCCCAGGGACCAACGTCCCAAGTACCATCGGCGCTGGAGAGCTTAACTTCCGTGTTCGGGATGGGAACGGGTGTGACCTCTCCGCCATCGTCACCAGATCATTGTATTGTGTTGTTGCGATATTGTATCGCTGAGTTCCCGGCGTCTCACCGGAATTCAGAGTCTAACATACCGGTTAATTAAAATCAACCGGTATGTTTTACCCCTAATTCCTGTGAACCGATTGTCCCGGTCCCTCAAAATCAAACAGTTGCGTTTCTTGCGTGCGTTCGACCTCGACATCTCGCAAACCATAAGGCTCG
>NZ_WXEY01000068.1 GCF_009877425.1 Heliomicrobium undosum
CTTTTCTATCTGAAGTTTTCATACATATGCCGCTGTAGCTCAGTCGGTAGAGCGTATCCTTGGTAAGGATAAGGTCACCGGTTCAATCCCGGTCAGTGGCTCCATTTCAACCAAACATTTCCGGTTGAAAGCATCCAATCGATATGGTATGATGTCATTCCTGTCTCTGACAGGAATTTTTATTCGGCCTCATGCAGGATGCATTATCTGTGTGATATGAATCCTTGTGATGCTTGACTGGTGACACTCAAAAGATTTTCAAGCGAAAACGAACAAATGCTTGAAAATACCAGTTGAAATGCCGAATGAAACGTGATATTATAAGATTCCGCCCGGCAAACGGGCAAGAAAAAACTGGTCCTTGAAAATCGAACAGTTGCGAATCAAAAGCGTGCGAAACCAATCAATTCCGGTTGATTGATATTTTTAAGAGCTTGACTCAAGCTTTTTC
>NZ_WXEY01000070.1 GCF_009877425.1 Heliomicrobium undosum
GGTGCGGCTGGATCACCTCCTTTCTATGGAGTCGACGCACGTATCGCAACTGTTTGATTTTGAGGGACCGGAACAATCAGTTCACAGGAATTTGAGGTAAAACATACCGGTTGATTTTGATTGACCGGTATGATAAACTCTGAATTCCGGTGAACGGACAGACACTGATGAGTCGCGACAAGCGATGATTTGGGGAAGTCTGGCTAAAAACCGGTAACTCAACAACACAATACAATGATCTGGTGACAATGGCGGAGAGGTCACACCCGTTCCCATCCCGAACACGGAAGTTAAGCTCTCCAGCGCCGATGGTACTTGGGACGTTGGTCCCTGGGAGAGTAGGACGTCGCCGGTTCGGCCGGGAAACCGGCAGGCCCGACAGTTTAGTGTGAAACTGAGCGGGTCATGATGGGCCTAAAACTG
>NZ_WXEY01000071.1 GCF_009877425.1 Heliomicrobium undosum
CTCGGTTTCAACACCCCTCCCCGGGGTGTTTTAACTTTTTTAATGGAAATAGGATCCATTTAAAGGAGTAGCCGATTTTTTGTCGAATCATCTTCCTCAAACGGAATGTAGGGGGATGTCCGATGGATCACGTCACCACTCCGGATACCGTGGATGTTCTTTCGGTAGGCGGAATGCCGATCTTCGCGGAGTACTGTCGAGAACTCGGGATCCGCGAGATCGTCAACGATATGCTCCGGTGGGATAAAGAGCAATGGTCTGCCACTCCTGGGGACTTGATGGTGGCCATGCTGGTCAATTTAATGGCATCCCGGACGCCCTTGTACTTGATTCGCAAGTT